>NZ_JBHSLU010000008.1:0-145193 GCF_042655245.1 Allobosea massiliensis
CGGGGATCTCTCGGTTCAGGGTTGGCGTTCACAACCCAAACCTAACCGGCAATCGCCGGTGACCACCGTCAGCTACACCACGCTATGGGACACGACCTCGGGCGGCCTCTGGTGACAGAGATTTGTGGTGCGGTGCAGCGGTATTCCCGAGGTTGGCACGTCCTTTGCCAGCCACCTGAACCGGGCCGGGGAGGCCCGCCGACGCCTCGGTCCGCAGGCGCGGCCAACCAGGGTCGGTTCGGGGGATCATCCGTGAACACCACACGTCGCACAGTTCTAGGCGCCGCTCTCGCGGGCGCCACCATGCTTGCCACCCTTCTGCCGGCGGCGGCGCAGGAGACCATCAAGGTCGGCATCCTCCACTCGCTCTCGGGCACGATGGCCATTTCCGAGACGACGTTGAAGGACGTCATGCTCATGCTCATCGAGGAGCAGAACAAGAAGGGCGGCGTGCTCGGCAAGAAGCTCGAGCCGGTCGTGGTCGACCCTGCCTCGAACTGGCCGCTCTTCGCCGAGAAGGCGCGCGAACTCATCACTAAGGACAAGGTCTCGGTCGTGTTCGGCTGCTGGACCTCGGTGTCCCGCAAGTCCGTGCTGCCGGTCTTCAAGGAGCTGAACTCGATCCTGTTCTACCCCGTCCAGTACGAGGGCGAGGAGAGCGAGCGCAACGTGTTCTATACGGGCGCCGCGCCGAACCAGCAGGCGATCCCCGCCGTCGACTATCTCGCCAAGGAAGAGAAGGTCCAGCGCTGGGTGCTGGCCGGCACCGACTACGTCTATCCGCGCACGACCAACAAGATCCTCGAGGCCTATCTGCTCGCCAAGGGCGTGGCCAAGGAGGACATCATGATCAACTACACGCCGTTCGGGCATTCCGACTGGCAGACGATCGTCTCCGACATCAAGAAGTTCGGCACCGCCGGCAAGAAGACGGCCGTGGTCTCGACCATCAACGGTGACGCCAACGTGCCGTTCTACAAGGAGCTCGGCAACCAGGGCATCAAGGCGACCGATATCCCGGTCATCGCCTTCTCGGTCGGCGAGGAAGAGCTGGCCGGCATCGACACCAAGCCGCTGGTCGGCCATCTCGCCGCCTGGAACTACTTCCAGTCGGTGAAGACGCCGGAGAACGAGGCCTTCATCAAGCAGTGGAAGGCCTTCAAGAAGAACGACAAGGCCGTCACCAACGACCCGATGGAGGCCCATGTCATTGGCTTCGCCATGTGGGTGAAGGCGGTCGAGAAGGCCAAGAGCTTCGATCCCGACAAGGTGATCGACGCGCTGCCGGGCATCACCGCGCCGAACCTGACCGGGGGCATCTCGACGATGCTCCCCAACCACCACATCACCAAGCCCGTCCTGATCGGCGAGATCAAGGCCGACGGCCAGTTCGACGTGGTCTCGAAGACCGATCTCGTTCCCGGCGACGCATGGTCCAAGCACCTCGAAGGCTCCAAGGACCTGATCGGCGACTGGGTCGAGAAGAAATGCGGCAACTTCAACACCAAGACCGGCAAGTGCGGCGGCGCCTGACGACTTGAGAGGGGGAGGGCCGGCACGGGCGCCATAAGGCCCGGCCGGCCCTCGCAATCAGCGGCACCCCCGGCTCGGGCCGGGGGTGTTCGCCACAGACGATCCGGCGCCGCGCCCCGCCCGCCGACGGACCATGCGAAGCGAGCCCATGCGGATCCTGCCCTGCCTCCTGCGCACCCTGGCGCTGGCGATGTTGCTCGCGCTCCATCCGGGTGCAGCCCCCGCCCAGAGCGCCGACGACGCCTTTGCCCGGCTCGGTGCCGACAGTTTCTCCGAAACCAACCGCGCCATCGAGCTGCTGATCGCCCAGGCGCATCCGCAGGCGGCGTTGATCATCGAGGCGCTGGCCGAGGGCCGGCTGCTGGCCGGTGGCGGTGCCGTCGTGGTGCGGATGCCCGACGGCCGCATCCTCGACGCCCGCACCGGCGCGACCCTGCCCGCGGCGCCCGCGGGTCTTGCGGCCGTGCGGCTCAACAACAGCGTGCGCCGCACCATCCAGGGCGCGCTCGGCGGGCTCGGCCTGCTCAATCCCGACGCCGGCAAACGCATCGCCGCGGCGGAGGCCGTGTTCAAGTCGCGCGACGCCTCGCTGCTGCCCGTGCTCGAAGGCGCCATCGCCAAGGAGACGAATGCCCGCGTCAAGGCGGCGCTGCGGCAGGCACAGGCCGCCATCCTCGTCGCGAAATCCGACGCGCCCCCCTTCGACCGGATCGCCGCCATCGACGTGCTGCGCGAGCGCGGCGACCAGGATGCGCTGGCGACGCTGCGCTCCCTGCCGGCCGATGCCTCCGCCTCGCTGAAGGAGGCGCAGGCCCGCGCCATCTCCGACATCGAGGGCCGGCTGGCGCTCTGGCGGGCCGGACAGAACCTCTGGTATGGGCTCTCGCTCGGCTCGGTCCTCCTGCTCGCCGCCATCGGGCTCGCCATTACCTTCGGTGTGATGGGCGTGATCAACATGGCCCATGGCGAGATGGTCATGATCGGCGCCTACACGACCTTCATCGTCCAGGAGGTCATCCGCGCCCGCTTCCCGGGCCTGTTCGACTATTCGCTGCTGATCGCCGTGCCGCTCGCCTTCCTCGTGGCGGGGCTGGTGGGCATCGCCATCGAGCGCGGCGTGATCCGCTTCCTCTATGGCCGGCCGCTGGAGACGCTGCTGGCGACCTGGGGCATCAGCCTGATCCTGCAGCAGGCGGTCCGCACCGTCTTCGGGCCGACCAACCGCGAGGTCGGCGCGCCCGCCTTCATGTCGGGCGCCTTCGAGATCGGCGAGATGGCGATCACCTGGAACCGGCTCTGGATCATCGTCTTCGCGATCCTCGTCTTCGCGGCCCTGCTGGCGATCCTGAAGCTGACGCCGATCGGCCTGCAGATGCGCGCCGTCACCCAGAACCGGCGCATGGCCTCGGCCATGGGCATCCGGACCGGCCGCGTCGATGCGCTCACCTTCGGGCTGGGCTCCGGCGTGGCGGGGCTGGCGGGCGTCGCGCTCTCGCAGATCGACAATGTCAGCCCCAATCTCGGCCAGAGCTACATCATCGACAGCTTCATGGTCGTGGTCTTCGGCGGCGTCGGCAATCTCTGGGGCACGCTGGTCGCCGCGATGACGCTGGGTGTCGCCAACAAGCTGCTCGAACCCTATGCGGGGGCGGTGCTCGGCAAGATCGCGCTGCTCGTCTTCATCATCCTCTTCATCCAGAAGCGCCCGCGCGGCTTGTTCGCGCTCAAGGGCCGGGCGGTGGAAGCATGATCGCGCGCTTTCTCCTGCAGGACATGGACCGGCGCGGCGCGATCTTCCTCGCCCTCATCGCCGGGCTTGCCATCCTGATCCCGGCTTTGAACCTGCTCGTGCCGGCCGGCTCGCCCTTCCACGTGCCGACCTCGACCATGTCGCTCTGGGGCAAATATCTCTGCTACGCGCTGCTGGCGATCTCGCTCGACCTCGTCTGGGGCTATTGCGGCATCCTCTCGCTCGGCCACGGCGCCTTCTTCGCGCTCGGCGGCTATGCGATGGGCATGTATCTGATGCGCCAGATCGGCTCGCGCGGCACCTATGGCAACCCGATCCTGCCGGATTTCATGGTCTTCCTGAACTGGAAGGAGCTGCCCTGGTACTGGTACGGCTTCGACTCCTTCCCCTTCGCGATGCTGATGGTGCTGCTCGCGCCGGGGCTGCTCGCCTTCGTCTTCGGCTGGTTCGCCTTCCGCAGCAGAGTCACCGGCGTCTATCTCTCGATCATCACCCAGGCGCTGACCTACGCCCTGCTGCTCGCCTTTTTCCGCAACGACATGGGCTTCGGCGGCAACAACGGCCTGACCGATTTCAAGGACATCCTCGGCTTCAACGTCCAGGCGCAAGCGACTCGTGCGGCTCTGTTTTCCATGACCTGCGTCATGCTGATCGCGGGCTTCCTGATCGCGCGCGGCATCGTCGTCTCGAAGCTCGGCAAGGTCGTCATCGCGATCCGCGACGCGGAATCGCGCACGCGCTTCCTTGGCTACCGGGTCGATCGCTTCAAGCTCTTCGTCTTCACCGTCTCGGCCTGCATGGCGGGTGTCGCGGGGGCGCTCTACGTGCCCCAGGTCGGCATCATCAATCCCAGCGAATTCGCCCCGGCCAACTCGATCGAGACCGTCATCTGGGTCGCGGTCGGCGGCCGCGGCACGCTGGTGGGTGCGGCGCTCGGCGGCGTCGTCGTCAACTACGCCAAGACGATCTTCACCTCCGGCTTCATGGCACCCTACTGGCTGTTTGCGCTCGGCGCGCTCTTCGTCTTCGTCACCCTGTTCATGCCCAAGGGCATCCTCGGCACGGCGCAGGACTGGTGGGAGAAGCGGCGCAGGCCCGCTCCCGCGACGACGCCCGAACCGGCCCCGGCGGAGTGACGCGCATGAACGCTCCCACCCCCGGCCAGCTCACCTCGTCACTGCTCTATCTCGACGGCGTCAGCGTCTCCTTCGACGGCTTCAAGGCGATCCGCGGCCTCTCGCTGACGATCGAGCCCGGCGAAATGCGCGCCATCATCGGCCCCAACGGTGCCGGCAAGACGACGATGAT
Source organism: Allobosea massiliensis (assembly GCF_042655245.1). Taxonomy (NCBI): domain Bacteria; kingdom Pseudomonadati; phylum Pseudomonadota; class Alphaproteobacteria; order Hyphomicrobiales; family Alloboseaceae; genus Allobosea; species Allobosea massiliensis. The sequence goes on from NZ_JBHSLU010000008.1 coordinate 4,592, forward strand.
GGACATCATCACCGGCAAGACCAAGCCAGACGTCGGCACGGTGATGTTCGGCGGCTCGATCGACCTGACGCGGCTCGACGAGGCGGCGATCGCCAATCTCGGTATCGGCCGCAAGTTCCAGAAGCCGACCGTCTTCGACTTCCACACCATCGAGGACAACATCCTTCTGGCGCTGAAGGCGCCGCGCACGGTGGCGCGGACCCTGTTCTGGAAGACGGCGGCGGCGCAGCAGAAGCGCATCGACGACATCCTCGGCATCATCAAGCTGGGCGATGCGCGCGAGCGGCTCGCGGGTTCGCTCTCGCACGGCCAGAAGCAGTGGCTCGAGATCGGCATGCTGCTGGCGCAGGACCCCAAGCTCCTGCTCGTGGACGAGCCCGCCGCCGGCATGACCGACGGCGAGACCGCCGAGACGGCCGTGCTCCTCAAGGAGATCGCCAGGGACCATTCGGTCATCGTGGTCGAGCACGACATGGGCTTCATCCGCGAACTCGGCGTGAAGGTCACGGTGCTGCACGAGGGCTCGGTCCTGGCCGAGGGGCCGCTCGACCAGGTCAGCGCCAATGAGCGCGTCGTCGAAGTCTATCTGGGGCGCTGAGCATGCTGACCGTCGACGCCATCGACCTGCATTACGGCGCCGCCCAGGCGCTGCGGCGCGTCTCGATCACCGCGCAGGCCGGCCAGGTCACATGCGTGATGGGCCGCAACGGCGTCGGCAAGACCACGCTGATGCGCGCCATCGTCGGCCAGCAGCCGATCAGCGGCGGCAAGATCGGCTTTCGCGGCGAGGATATCTCGACCTTGCGCACCGAGGACCGCGCCCGTGCCGGCATCGGTTTCGTGCCGCAGGGCCGCGAGGTCTTCCCGCTGCTCAGTGTGAAGGAAAACCTCGAGACCGGCTTCGCGCCGCTGCCGCGCCGGGAGCGCTATGTCCCGGACGAACTCTTCGACCTGTTCCCCGTGCTCAAGTCCATGCTGGGCCGACGCGGCGGAGACCTCTCGGGAGGCCAGCAACAGCAACTCGCGATCGCGCGGGCGCTGGTGACCCGACCCAAACTGCTGGTGCTCGACGAGCCGACCGAGGGCATCCAGCCCTCGATCATCAAGGATATCGGCCGCGCGATCGATTATCTGCGCTCCAAGGGCGACATGGCGATCGTGCTGGTCGAGCAGTATTTCGACTTCGCCCGCGATCTCGCCGACACGATGTTCGTGATGGACCGCGGCGAGGTCGTGCTGTCCGGCGCGATGAAGGACCTCGACGCCAACCAGGTGCAGCGGCTGATCCAGGTGTAGGGGCGACCTTTCGCCGTCATTGCGACCGAAGCGAAGCAATCAAGGAGACGTAGATTACTGCCGCTCTGGATTGCTTCGCTCCGCTCGCAATGACGGAAGGGCCAGCCACGGCCCCCGTCAAAACGCCAGCGGCGCGTTGTCGACGACCTCCTTCATCACGAAGAAGGTGCGGGTCTGCCGCACGCCGGGAAGCGCGATCAGCTTGTCGCCGTGGAGCTTGTTGAAATCCGCCATGTCCCGCACGCGGATCTTCAGGATGTAGTCGAAGTCGCCGGCGACGATGTGGCAGTCGAGCACGACCGGCATCGCCCGGATCGCCGCCTCGAAATCGCCGAAGCTCTCCGGCGTCGATCTGTCCAGCACCACGACGAAGGCCAGCGTGCCCATCTCGACCTTTTGCGGCGAGACCTGCGCCCGCACACCCGTGACGTAACCCTCCGCGAACAGGCGCTGGATCCGCCTGTGGCAGGTCGCGGCGCTGGTGTTCACGCGCTTGGCGATCTCGGCATTGCCCATCCGTCCGTCGCTCTGCAGCAGCCGCAGAATCTTGAGGTCGGTCCGGTCGAGTTTGGGCTCCATGAAAGGATCTTCCAGAACAGCCGCCGATTATGGTTTGATATGTAAGCAGCCGAGCAGCCATCGTCGTCAAGACGTCATCCACGCCTCCCACTTCGGAAGCACCTTTCAGGCAATTCTCGCTAGTTTTTTCCGAACTTCAATCCGGAGCAAGCAAGAACCATGCTGTCGAAATTCGAGCGCTATCCGCTGACCTTCGGCCCGACGCCGATCGAGCCGCTGCCGCGTTTGTCGGCCCATCTCGGCGGTCAGGTCGAGCTCTTCGCCAAGCGCGAGGACTGCAATTCCGGCCTCGCCTTCGGCGGCAACAAGCTGCGCAAGCTCGAATACATCGTGCCGGATGCGATCGCGTCTGGAGCCGACACGCTGGTCTCGATCGGCGGCGTCCAGTCCAACCACACCCGCATGGTCGCGGCGACCGCCGCCAAGATCGGCATGAAGTGCCGCCTCGTGCAGGAGAGCTGGGTGCCGCATGACGATGCCGTCTATGACCGCGTCGGCAACATCCTGATGTCGCGGGTGATGGGCGCGCATGTCGAGCTGGTCGACGAGGGCTTCGATATCGGCATTCGCGCAAGCTGGGAGAAGGCGCTGGAGGATGTGAAGGCGAAGGGCGGCAAGCCCTATCCGATCCCCGCCGGCGCTTCCGTCCACAAATTCGGCGGCCTCGGCTATGTCGGCTTCGCCGAGGAGGTGCGGGCGCAGGAGGAACAGCTCGGCTTCAAGTTCGACTACATCGTCGTCTGCACCGTGACGGGCTCGACCCATGCCGGCATGGTCGTCGGCTTCGCCAAGGACGGCCGCCAGCGCAACGTCATCGGCATCGACGCCTCCTTCACCCCGGCCCAGACCAAAGCGCAGGTGCTCGACATCGCGCAGAAGACCTCGGCCCTGGTTGGCGGCAAGGACATCGTCGCAGACGACATCGTTCTGAACGAGGACTACGCCTATCCGGTCTACGGGGTCCCCTCGAAGGAAACGATCGAGGCGATCCGGCTCTCCGCCAGGCTCGAGGGCATGATGACCGACCCCGTCTATGAGGGGAAATCGATGCAGGGCATGATCGACCTGGTGAAGAAGGGCTTCTTCCCCGCCGGCTCGAAGGTGCTCTACGCCCATCTCGGCGGCGTACCGGCGATCAACGGCTACAGCTACACCTTCCGTAACGGCTGAGCGCGATGGAGGTCGTCCTCCTGGTCGAGTTCGAGGCGGGGGCGCCAGAACGCGCCGCTCTGCTGGAGCGGCTCGGTGCGCTTGCGCTGACGGGGCGAGGCCGGCTCAGCTTTCTCGGCACCGCCCCGGGCGAGGCGGGTCGGCCGGGCCGCGAGGTCCTGGCTGTCGGGGTGACGCGGGCGGCCGAGGCCACCGCGCTCGTCGCGCGCTGGCGCGAGGAGGGGGCGCTTCCGGTCGAGGCCTCGGTGCGGCCTCTCGCCGTCCAGCCGCTCTGGTCGATGGAGCCCTTAGCGCTGATGTTTCCCTGAAACGGCACGCTCGCCCGGCGGCCTGCGGCACACCGGGCGAGGGCAGGAGGGCTCACTTGCCTGCGTTGACCGTGATCGCCGGCAGGGCGCTGCTCTGCAGGCCGTATTTCGCGAAGATCGCGTCATAGCCGCCCTTGGCCTTGAGCCGGTCGAGAGCGCCCTTGACCGCGTCGCGCAGCTGGTTGCCCTCCGCGGTCTTGGCGAAGGGGATGCCGGCGCGGACATCGGTGAAGGGCGTGCCCAGCGGCACATAGGTGTTGGGCTCGAGCTTCAGGAAATAGGGCATCGTCTCGCTGCCCTGGACAGCCGCCTGCAGCCGCTGCGTCTTGAGCTGCGTGCGGGCATCGACCGAGCCCTCGGTCCCGACGATCGTCATCGCCGGCTTGCCCTTGGCGACGCAGTTGGCCTGGCTCCACTTCTCCATTTCGGCCGGCCAGGTGGTGGAGCGGCTGGCGCCCACGCTCTTGCCGCAGAGGTCGTCGGTGGTCTTGATGCCCGAGGCCGCCAGCGCCGTGATCGTGTAGAACTGCGCGCCGGACGCGAAGTAGTTGACGAAATCCACGGTCTCGCGCCGGGCTGCATTGTCCGACATGCCGGCCATGACCATATCGACGCGGCCCGTCTGCAGCGAGGGCAGCATCTGCGCGAAGGCGGTTTCCTGCCATTCGATCTTGACGCCGAGTTCGGCGCCGATCGCCTCGCCAAGCTCGATGTCGAGCCCGGTCAGCGTGTTGGTCGCCGTGTCCTTGAAGGTGATCGGCGGGTAGTTCGGCTGCGTTGCGACCACGATCTTGCCGGCGGACTTGATGCGCGCCGGAAGCTCCTGGGCCGAAGCGGCGGCAGGCAGGGCGAGGGCGAGCGCGGCGATCAGGCTGCGGGTCATCTGGGACATGGGAAACTCCTCTGGAAGCGGCGCTTGATGATGGGGTGGGTCAGCTCAGGACGGCGGCGATGAAGTCGCGGGTGCGCTGCTGCTGCGGCGCTCCCAGAACCTGGGCCGGCGGGCCCTGCTCGACGAGCCGGCCCTGGTCCATGAAGACGACCCGGCTGGCGACTTCGCGGGCGAAGCCCAGCTCATGCGTCACCACGATCATCGTCATGCCGCTGCGGGCGAGGTCGCGCATCACGGCCAAGACTTCGCCGACGAGTTCGGGATCGAGCGCCGAGGTCGGCTCGTCGAACAGCATCAGGCGCGGCTTCATGGCCAATGCGCGGGCGATGGCGACGCGCTGCTGCTGGCCGCCGGAGAGTTCGGACGGATAGGCGTCGCGTTTCTCCGCCAGGCCGACGCGCGCGAGCAGCGCCTCGGCTTCGGCGATCGCATCGCGCCGCTGGCGCTTCAGGACCGTCACCGGCCCCTCGATGATGTTCTGCAGCGCCGTCATATGGGCGAAGAGATTGAAGCGCTGGAAGACCATGCCGCTGGCCAGCCGCTGCCGGGCGATGTCGCGGTCGGTCAGCTCGACCAGCCGTCCGCCCTCCTGCCGGAAGCCGGTGAGTTCGCCATCGACCCAGATCGCGCCGGAGTCGATGCGCTCGAGCTGGTTGATGCAGCGCAGCAGCGTCGATTTGCCGGAGCCCGAAGGCCCGACGATGCAGACGACCTCGCCGGGTGCGATCTCGAGCGAGACGTCGTCGAGCGCGGCCAGCGTGCCGAAGCGCTTGGTGACCGACAGCGCCTTGACCATCGGGATGCCGGTCTCAGCCATGTCGACCTCCCGCGCCGGCACGCCCCTTGGCGAAATGCCGTTCGAGCGCGATCTGGCCGAGCGACAGGATCGACACCACGATCAGGTACCAGCCGGCGGCGACGATCAGCAGTTCGATGACGCGGGCATTGGCGTAATAGATCGTCTGGGCGTTGCGCAGGATCTCGGAGAACTGGATCACGCTGGCGATCGAGGTCAGCTTGACCATGCTGACCACCTCGTTGCCGACGGGCGGGATGATCACCCGCATCGCCTGCGGCAGCACGATCCGGCGCAGCGTCGTCAGCCGTGTCATGCCGATCGCCTTGGCGGCTTCGGTCTGGCCGTGATCGACCGAGAGGATGCCGGAGCGGACGACCTCCGCCGTATAGGCCCCCTGATTGATGCCGAGCCCCAGCAGCGTCGCCATGAAGGGCCCGATCACGTCGATCGTCCGGACCGAGAACAGGCCGGGGATGCCGAGGGTCGGGAACACCAGCGCGAGGTTGAACCAGATCAGCAGCTGCAGGATCAGCGGCGTGCCGCGGAAGAACCAGATGTAGAAGGCGGCGCAGCCCCGCATCACGCCATTGGGCGACATCGCCATGATGGCGAAGAGGACGCCCAGCGCGATGCCCAGCGCCATGGCGGAGACCGTCATGATGACGGTGTTGACGAGCCCGCCGAGGATGGCCGGCGCGGTGAAGAACTGGCCGACGACCTTCCAGGCGATGTCGCCCTCGGCGAAGGCCTTGATCACCAGTGCCAGGGCCAGCAGCACCAGCGCGGCCGAGAGCCAGCGCCCGAGATGCAGGCGTCCGACCCGGGGCAGGCTCAGGATGGCTGGGTCGAAGTGAGATGCCGTCCGCGTGGGCTGGGTCATGGCGTCGGCCCCCGGTACTCCAGCGCCCAGGCGCGCTGCCGGGCCAGATCGCGCGACAGCCGCTCGATCTGCTCGGCGACGCGTGCTGGCGAGGTACCGCCCCGGGCCATGCGGGCGTCCAGCGCGGCCTCGAGCGTCAGATGCTCGCGGATATCGGGCGTCAGGCGAGGATCGACGGCCGCCAGATCGGCATCGTCGATCTCGTGGAGCTCGCAGTCGCGCTCCTCGCAGAGTCGCACCAGCGCGCCGGTGATGTCATGCGCCGTGCTGAAGGGAACGCCCTTGCGCGCCAGGAAATCGGCGACCTCGGTGGCGAGCGTGAAGCCCTGCGACGCGGCCTTCCGCATCGTCTCGGTCTCGACGGTCATCGTCGCGACCATGCCCGCCATCGCCGGCAGCACCAGCGCCAGCCCGTCGACGGCCTCGAAGGCGGCGCGCTTATCCTCGGCGAGGTCGCGGTTGTAGGACAAGGGCAGGCTCTTCAAGGCGGCCAGCATCGTGGTCACGCCGCCGATCAGCCGGGCCGAGCGTCCGCGCGTCAGCTCGGCGATGTCGGGGTTCTTCTTCTGCGGCATGATCGAGGAGCCGGTCGCGAAGGAATCGTGCAGCGAGATCCAGCGATAGGGCTGGGTGCACCAGATCACGATCTCCTCGGCCAGGCGCGACAGATGCACCGCGAGCATTGCGGCGACGAACAGGAATTCGGCGACATGGTCCCGCGCGCCGACCGCGTCGACCGAATTCTCGAAGGAGGCGTCATAGCCGAGCTCTTCGGCCGACAGCTCGGGATTGAGCGCAATCGCCGAGCCCGCCAAGGCCGCGGCCCCCAGCGGGGAGACGGCATTGCGCGCATCCCAGTCCATCAGCCGGCCTGCATCGCGCGAGAAAGCCTGGGCATGGGCGAGAAGATGATGGCCGAAGGTGATCGGTTGGGCCGCCTGGAGATGGGTCACGCCGGGCACCGGCGTCGCCTTGTGGGCCTGCGCTTGGGCGACGAGCGCATCCTGCAGCGCCATGAGCTCCGTCATCAGCGTCCGCGCCCGGTGGCGCAGGAACAGCTTGAGATCGTTGGCGGCCTGGTCGTTGCGCGAGCGCCCGGCGCGGATCTTCCCGCCGAGCGGTCCGAGCTTCTGGGTCAGCACCCGCTCCAGGAAGGTGTGGACGTCCTCGTCCTCCGGCCAGGGCTCGATCAGCCCGGCGGCATGCTGCTGCGCCACCTCGTCGATGGCCCTCAGGATTGTGGCGATCTCGCCATCGTCGAGAAGCCCGGCGCGGCCGAGTTCGCGGATATGGGCGCGCGAACCGGCCAGATCATAGGGCGCGAGCCGGAAATAGCTCGGCTCCGAGCGGGAGAGGCGAGTCAAAGACGGATCGGGCTCGGCGCCGAAGCGGCCACCCCAGAGGCGCAAGGGCTGGTTCACAGATCAACTCCGGCACGATGTCTCTTCGGGGAAGCCTAGGGCGAGGACGGCCCCGCCGGCAAAGGAGATGATTTCCCACGATCATTCCATTTCGGAATACCTCTTTGCCGGATCGGCAACGTCCCTTAAAATGTCGGGATGAGCGGGCCGTCGCATCCCTTGCCGTCGACCACCGGCCTGCGCGTCGTCGAGGCCGTGGCGCGTCACGCCTCCTGCTCCGGCGCGGCGCTCGAACTCAACATGACGCAGAGCGCGGTCAGCAAGCAGCTCAAGGCCGTCGAGCAGATCGTCGGCGTGCCGCTGTTCAGGCGCAACCGCCGCGGTCTCGAGCCCACCGAGGCCGGCCGCGCCTTCATCGAGCCGGCGCGCGCGGCCCTGTCGGGTCTGGTGGCGGCCGTCGCCGGGATGGCGCCGTTTCGCCCGGCACAGCACCGCGTCAGGCTGCATGTGCTGCCGATCCTGGGCGATCGCTGGCTGGTGCCGCGCTTCTCGGGCTTTTCCGACCGGCATCCCGAGATCGACGTGCAGTTCACCACTTTCGTCACCCATGACACCAGTGAGCCGCCCGACGCCATCTTCCGCTTCGGCGAGGGCGACTGGCCCGGCCAGGTCTGCGACTATCTCTTCGGCCGCGACGTGGTTCTGGTCGGCGCTCCCGATGTCTTCGGCCGCTTCGGCGGTCTCGAGAGCGCAGCCGACGTCGCGCGATTTCCGGTGCTCGACCATTTCCAGACGCCGCTGCGCTGGAGCGACTTCGGCGAGGCGAACGGCGTCGTCGGCCTCGCGCCCCAGCGGGTGATTCGGTTCGGCTTCTATGCGCTCGTCATCCGCGCCGCCATCGCCGGCCAAGGACTGGCGCTGGTGCCCCGCACGCTGGTCGGCGAGGAATTGGCGAGCGGCCAGCTCGTCAATCCGGCCGGGCTCGGTTTTCGCAGCCGCCACGGCTACTGGCTGACCTATCCCTCCGATCGCCCCCCGAGCCCGGCCTTCGCGCTGTTGCGGGACTGGCTTGTCGCGGAGGCCGCCGGGATGCGAGAAGCGCGCTGAAAATCCGTGGCCTCGCATCGCGAGGGCGGCGACGAAAGGATTCCCGATGCAGCTTGGAATGGTCGGCCTCGGCCGGATGGGTGGCAACATCGTGCGCCGGCTGATGCGCGCCGGGCATGACTGCGTCGTCTACGACCGCGATCCCAAGCCCGGCGCGGCCTTGGCGGCGGATGGCGCGGTCGTCGCGGCCGATCTCGCCGACATGGTCGCCAAGCTCCAGGCGCCGCGCGCGATCTGGGTGATGCTGCCGGCCGGCAAGATCACCGAGGCGACACTGGCCGAGCTCGCCGGCCTGCTCTCGCCGGGCGACACGCTGATCGACGGCGGCAACGCCTTCTGGAAGGACGATGTCCGCCGTGGGCGCGAACTGGCGGCCAAGGGCCTGCACTACATGGATGTCGGAACCTCGGGCGGCGTGCATGGTCTCGACCGCGGCTACTGCCTGATGATCGGCGGCGACAAGGCGGCCTTCGACCGGCTCGAGCCGATCTTCGCGACGCTCGCGCCCGGCAAGGGCGAGATCGAGCCGACGAAGCATCGCGAGGGCCGCAATCCGACGAGCGAGCAGGGCTACCTTCACTGCGGACCCGTCGGCGCCGGCCATTTCGTCAAGATGGTCCATAACGGCATCGAGTACGGCATGATGCAGGCCTTCGCCGAGGGCTTCGACCTGCTGCGCAACGCCTCCGCGACGGAAGGCCTGCCGCCCGAATACGGCTTTTCCTTCGATACGGCCGAGATCGCCGAAGTCTGGCGCCGCGGCTCGGTCGTGACCTCCTGGCTGCTCGACCTGACGGCCGAGGCGCTGGCCGCCGACGAGGAGCTCTCGGCCTATTCCGGCCATGTGTCCGACTCGGGCGAGGGGCGCTGGACCGTCGATGCCGCGGTCGAGACCGCGACGCCGGCGGAGGTGCTGACCTCGGCGCTGTTCGCGCGCTTCCGCTCGCGCGTCGACCACACCTTCGGCGAGAAGGTGCTCTCGGCGATGCGGGCCGGCTTCGGCGGCCATGTCGAACCCAAAAAGCAGGGCTGATTCCGGATGGTTGCCTCGCATGCGACGGTCAAGCCGGCCGTCATCGTCGTCATGGGCGTCGCCAGCTCGGGCAAGACCTCGCTGGGGGAGCGCCTCGCCGGCCAGCTCGGCTGGCCCTTCCGCGACGCCGATTCGTTTCACCCGCCGGAGAACGTCGCCAAGATGGCGGGCGGCACGCCGCTGACCGACGAGGACCGCAAGCCCTGGCTCGCCGCCATCGCCGCCTGGATCGACGATCTGCGCGCGTCGGGCGGCCACGGCATCGTCACCTGCTCGGCGCTGAAGCGCGCCTATCGCCGCGTCATCGTCGGCGACCGGGCGGATGTCGCGCTGGTCTATCTCAAGGGCTCGCGCGAGCTGATCGGCGAGCGCATGGCACAGCGGCAGCATCACTTCATGCCGACGGCGCTGCTCGACAGCCAGTTCGCCACGCTCGAAGAGCCAGGCGAGGACGAGCGACCGCTCGTCGTCTCGGTCGAATCGTCGAAGGACGCGATCGTCGCCGACGTGCTGACTCGGCTCTCGCTGGCTTGAGCCCGGCGGGGAGCGTCAGGGGCGCTTGAACGGCCAGCGGATGACACCGCCGGCCTGGAGCGCCCACCAGACCAGCACCGGCTGCAGCGCCAGGCGCGGCGCGTGATACCACCAGCTCGAGGGAAGGCCTGTCACGGCAACGCCTTCCAGCGCATGCTTGATGTTGGCCGGGAACACGCAGGCCGCGTAGAGCGCGAGCCCGATGCCGGCCGCCGGGCGCAGGCGCGGGATCATCAGGCCGACGGCACCGGCGATCTCCGCAACGCCGGTGGCGATCACGACCGCAAGAGGCGCCGGCACCCAGTCCGGCACGATCGGCAGGAAACCCTCGGGTCGGGCGAGATGCAGCAGGCCGGCCGCGAGATAGAACGCCGCCAGCAGCCACCGCATCCCCCGGCGCCAGCGGCTTTCAGCCATCACGTCACCTCGAACCAGGTCCACAGGCCGCGGTCGAAGCGCTCCAGCACGGTCGAAGAGATCAGCCAGCGGCCGGGATTCTCGGCGATGAAGGCGATGTGCAGGCGCTTGCCGTCCGGGATCTGCACGGTGTCGAGGAAGTAGGGCTCCCAGCCATCGTCGAGCGGGTGAAGCAGGCGGAAGCAATGGCCGTGGACATGCAGCGGCTGCAGGAAGGCGGTCCGGTTGTCGATCGCGAGCACGATCGGCGTGCCGCGCTTGACGCTGAAGAGCGGCTTGCCCGCGGCATCGCCGACCCCGCCATTGAGGCGCCAGGGCCGCGCTGGATCGACGCTCGCCATGTCGAGCTTCAGGTCGGCACCGAGCTTCGCCCCGCCCTCGATCACGATCTGCGGTCGCACCGCATCCTGCAGGCGCACCGCCGCCGGCAGCGTCGGGTTGGCCTTGAGGGCCATCGGCGCGGTCGAGACCGGCCGGGCGGTGCCCTCGGTGACAAGCCGGACCAGCGGCACGCCCGAGCCGACGAGCGCCGTGACGATCGCGGTCGCCCCGGCCTCCGCCGGCATGTCGACCAGGAGGTCGTAGCGGGTCCCCGGCGCGAAGGGCAGTTGCGAGCGCACCGGCTCGAAGGATTCGGTCGGTTGCCCGTCGACCGCGATGACCACCGCCTTGATGCCGTCAAAGCGCAGCCGCATGATCCGGGCGTTGCAGGCATTGGCGAGCCGCAGCCTCACCCGCGCTCCGGGCGCCACCGGCACACGCTGCGGCGGCGCCGCGCCGTTGACGGTCACCCAGCTCCCGAGCCGCCCGGCGGCCGCAACGGCAGGGCTGTCGGGCGCGAAGGGCTGGACCGCATTGTCGTCGCCGAGCAGCCAGTCGGTGACCAGAACGGGCAGGTCGAGCGTGACCGGTGGCGGTTCGGGCTCCTCGACGACGAGCAGGCCGCTGAGCCCCCGCCCGGCGGGCTCGGCGGCACCGCCGAGCACCAGCGGCCGATACAGGATGGTGCCCGAATCCGGCGGCTTCAGGCGATAGGTGAAGCGCTCGCCTGGCGCGATCGCGGGCTGGCTGAAGCCGCCGACCCCGTCCATCGCCGCGTCGCCCCGCAGCCCGTGCCAGTGCAGTGACAGCGGCCCGCTGGTGTTGTTGAGCAACTCGAGGCGCAGCGCCTCGCCCTGGCGGATCCTCAAAGTGGGCCCCGGCGTGGCGCCATCGAAGGCCCAGATCTCGCTGTCGAGCGCCGGTGCCGGGCGCAGACGCGCTTTCGCAGGCGCCGCGGTGAGCGTGCGCAGGGGCGGCTCGGCGGCAGCCGCCGGGGGCGAGGCCGACTGGGCGCTGGCCCCGCCGGGCAGGGCGGCGAGCGCGCTCGCGGCGGCCAAACCGGTCAGCGCGGCGCGGCGGGTCGGTAGGGCGGGGCTGTCGATCGTGTCGGTCATGCACAACCGCATAATCGGCGGCGGGAGCGAAGGCGAGAGGCCGTGCCCTTGCGATCGCGTGAGGACGGCCGCCCGGCGTCTTTTGCAGAACCGTCATTTTTTTGCTGCATGGGCCGCCTGAAATGCGTATAGCACCGGCGCCCAATGATGGCCGCGCTGCGCTTTTGCGCATGCTGGCGCCATCGGGCCGGCGGGCGTGGCGGAACTGGTAGACGCACTGGTTTTAGGTACCAGCGGCGAAAGTCGTGGGGGTTCGAGTCCCTCCGCCCGCACCATCGAATGGTTTTCGTGAGCGCGGCGGCGGTCTCCCCGGCGTCGCGCTTTGGACATTGAAGTAACGAGCTGTTGGCGGATCGAAAACGATGAACGTGACCGAAACCCTCTCGCAGGGCCTCAAGCGCGAATTTCAGGTGGTGCTGAACGCCGCCGACCTCAAGACGCGGCTCGATGACGGCCTCCAGGGTCTGCAGGGCAAGGCGCGCATCAACGGCTTCCGCCCCGGCAAGGTGCCGGTCGGGCATCTGCGCCGGCTCTATGGCCGCTCGGTCATGGCCGATGTCGTCCAGAACGCGGTCAACGAAGCCAATCAGAAGATCGTCGCCGATCACGGCCTGAAGCTCGCCTTCGAGCCGCAGATCAAGTTCCCCGAGAACAAGGACGAGATCGAGGCCGCGATGGAGGCCAAGGGCGATCTCGCCTTTACCGTCGCGCTCGAGGTCCTGCCGAAGATCGAACTCGCCGACCTCTCGGACGTGGCGCTGACCAAGCCGGTCGCCGAGGTTCCGGACGCCGATGTCGACGCCGCCCTGGAGCGGATGGCGTCCTCGAACCGCAGCTTCTCCAACAAGGGCGAGAAGGCCAAGGCCGAGAAGGGCGACCGCCTGATGATCTCCTTCGTCGGCACGCTCGAGGGCAAGCCCTTCGACGGCGGCACGGGCGAGGGCATCGCGCTGGACGTCGGCGCCGGCCAGTTCATCCCCGGCTTCGAGGAGCAGCTCGAGGGCGCGAAGGCCGGCGAGACCCGCACCGTCAAGGTGACCTTCCCGGAGAACTATACCGCCCAGCATCTCGCCGGTAAGCCGGCCGAGTTCGAGGTCACCGTCACCGAGGTCCAGGCTCCCGAGCCGGTCAAGATCGACGACGAGCTCGCCAAGGCGTTCGGCCTGGAGTCGCTCGACGCGCTGAAGACCGCGATCCGCGAGCAGATCGGCCGCGACTTCGCCACCCAGTCGCGCCGCAAGCTCAAGAAGAGCCTGCTCGACGCGCTCGACGGCAAGTACACCTTCGAGCTGCCGCCGACGCTCGTCGAGCAGGAGTTCGGCAGCGTCTGGAGCCAGGTCGAGGCCGACATGAAGGACGCCAAGAAGTCCTTCGAGGACGAGGGCACGACCGAGGAGGCCGCCCGCGCCGACTACCGCAAGATCGCCGAGCGCCGCGTCCGTCTTGGTCTCGTGCTGGCCGAGATCGGCGAGCAGGCCAAGGTGCAAATCTCGGATGACGAGGTCACTCAGGCTCTCGTCGAGCGCGCCCGTCAGTTCCCGGGCCAGGAGAAGCAGGTCTGGGAGTTCTACCGCAAGAACCCGCAGGCTCTCGCCGAGATCCGCGCGCCCATCTTCGAGGAGAAGGTCGTCGACCACCTGCTCGGGCAGGTGAAGGTCGAGGACCAGACCGTCTCGCGCGAGGCGCTCTTCGCCGACGAGGACGCCGACGCGGCCGCCGAGGCCAAGCCGAAGAAGGCGGCCGCCAAGAAGGCGAAGAAGGCCGACAAGGCCGAGGATTCCTCCGGCGACGACGCATCCGTCTGACGATACGGAAACCTTATTCTCAACATTCGCGCCGCTCGGCCCCGTGCCGGGCGGCGCTTCTCTTTTCAGCCGCGTTTGCCGTGCTTATGTGTGTGGCTCTCACGACAGTCACGATTCGACCGACCGCCGGTTCCCGGCCTCCGCTCTTCCGGCCTCTTCCATCCAAGGACATCTCCATGCTTCGCGATCCGATCGAGACCTACAACAATCTCGTCCCGATGGTGGTCGAGCAGTCGAGCCGCGGCGAGCGTGCCTTCGACATCTATTCGCGCCTGCTGCGCGAGCGGATCATCTTCCTGACCGGGCCGGTCGAGGATTACTCGGCGTCGCTGATCGTGGCGCAGCTCCTGTTCCTCGAGGCCGAGAACCCCAAGAAGGAAATCTCCTTCTACATCAACTCGCCCGGCGGCGTGGTCACCTCCGGCCTGTCGATCTATGACACGATGCAGTTCATCCGCTGCCCGGTGACGACGCTCTGCGTCGGCCAAGCCGCCTCGATGGGCTCGCTGCTGCTGACCGCCGGCGCCAAGGACATGCGCTTCGCCCTGCCGAATGCCCGCATCATGGTGCATCAGCCCTCCGGCGGCTATCAGGGCCAGGTCACCGACATCCTGATCCATGCCCGCGAGGTCGAGAGCCTGAAGCGCCGGCTGAACGAGATCTATGTCAACCACACCGGCCGCACCTATGCCGAGATCGAGGCGGCTCTCGAGCGCGACAATTTCATGACCGCCGAGGCGGCCCGCGAGTTCGGGCTCATCGACAAGGTCATCGACAAGCGCCCCGAGGACCCGGCCTGATCGCGGCTGCGACCAGCGGGCGCGTTGCAGATGGGTTGGCTCGGCCTCGCCGAGTCCCCATATTGCCAGGTGGCCGGCCCCGTGTTTGCATGGGGAATCGGACGGATGCGGGATGATCCCGCCGGTGTCCCACGCTGATCCGCTTGTGGATCAGCCGCGAAATCAGGCGTCTCGGAACGGGCCGTTAACCTGATGATCGTGAACTGGACGCCTATGATGACGAAGAGACGACGGTTGCATCCGCTTAGGGCTGATGTGGTCTCCGGCTCCGAGAATGGAGATGGACGATGAGTAAGGTCAGCGGCGGCGATTCCAAGAGCACGCTCTACTGCTCCTTCTGCGGCAAGAGCCAGCACGAGGTTCGCAAGCTCATTGCGGGTCCGACCGTGTTCATCTGCGACGAATGCGTCGAGCTCTGCATGGACATCATCCGCGAGGAATCGAAGTCCGCGCTGGTCAAGTCCAAGGACGGGGTGCCGACGCCGAAGGAGATCCGCAAGGTTCTGGACGACTACGTCATCGGCCAGGAGCACGCCAAGAAGGTGCTCTCCGTCGCTGTCCACAACCATTACAAGCGCCTCTCGCACGCGACGAAGCACAACGACGTCGAGCTGGCGAAGTCCAACATCCTGCTGATCGGGCCGACCGGCTCGGGAAAGACGCTGCTCGCGCAGACGCTGGCCCGCATCCTCGACGTGCCCTTCACCATGGCCGACGCGACGACGCTGACCGAAGCCGGCTATGTCGGCGAGGATGTCGAGAACATCATCCTCAAGCTGCTCCAGGCCTCCGACTATAATGTCGAGCGGGCGCAGCGCGGCATCGTCTACATCGACGAGATCGACAAGATCAGCCGCAAGTCCGACAACCCGTCGATCACGCGCGACGTCTCGGGCGAGGGCGTGCAGCAGGCCCTGCTCAAGATCATGGAAGGCACCGTCGCCTCCGTGCCGCCGCAGGGCGGGCGCAAGCATCCGCAGCAAGAGTTCCTGCAGGTCGACACCACCAACATCCTCTTCATCTGCGGCGGCGCCTTCGCCGGCCTCGACAAGATCATCGCGGGCCGCGGCAAGGGCACCTCGATCGGCTTCGGTGCGACCGTGAAGGGCCCCGACGAGCGCCGCACGGGGGCGATCTTCCGTGAGGTCGAGCCCGAGGATCTGCTGAAGTTCGGTCTGATCCCGGAATTCGTCGGCCGTCTGCCGGTCCTGGCGACGCTGGAGGATCTCGACGAGGCCGCGCTGAAGACCATCCTGACCGAGCCGAAGAACGCGCTGGTCAAGCAGTATCAGCGTCTCTTCGAGATGGAGGACACCGAGCTGACCTTCACCGACGAGGCGGTTGGCCTGATCGCCCGCAAGGCGATCGAGCGCAAGACCGGCGCGCGCGGCCTGCGCTCCATCATGGAGGGCATCCTGCTCGAGACGATGTACGAGCTGCCGGGCCTCGAGGGCGTCGAGCAGGTCGTGATCGGCCCGGAGGCCGTGGAATCCAAGTCTCGCCCTCTGTTCATCTACTCGGAGCGCGAGGACGAGGCGAAGTCGGCCTCGGCCTGAGACGCCGCGTGATCGGGCCGGGCTGGTATTGGGCGGGTGTCCGAAGCGGCCCTGCCTGTGCCTTGCCAGATAACAAATCGTCGAACGCGCGCCGTCTGGCGCGCGTTTTGCGTATCCGGCCCGGCGTCTGCTTGGGCCCTCGCGGCGAATGCTTGACCGGTCTGTCTCCTGCCCTGGTGGCGGTGGCGCGAAATCGGGCCGCCGTCTCGGCTGGAGCAAATTGACGCGGTGCAATTGTCTGGGGCCAACTGTCGCCGGATCGCTTGAAAGCCGGTGAGGAAGTCTCCACTTTAGGCTCACTCGCGAGAGTCGCATGCCTGTCGAGGGTGCGATGCGCGGGGGCGGATGGGCGAATGGTCGCCACGTCCGCTTACGTCCGGCGCCGACGCCCATTGCGGGGAAGACGGCGGGCGCAACCACAAAGGAATAGTCATGACTGGCTCGGCGCCCCGCGCTCCTTTCGTGCCCGGTGAAACCGGCACCTATCCGGTTCTCCCCCTGCGCGACATCGTCGTTTTCCCCCACATGATCGTGCCGCTCTTCGTCGGCCGCGAGAAGTCGATCCGTGCGCTCGAGGAGGTCGTGAAGACCGACGGGCTGATCCTGCTCGCCACGCAGAAGAACGCCGGCGACGACGATCCGGAAACCAAGGACATCTACGAGATCGGCACGCTCGCCCGCGTGCTGCAGCTGCTCAAGCTGCCTGACTCCACCGTCAAGGTGCTGGTCGAGGGCGTCGGCCGCGCCAAGGCGACGGCCTATGTCGCCGACGAGGCTTTCTACCAGGCCGAGGCCGTCGGCCTCGCCGAGGAGGAGGGCAAGAAGGTCGAGGTCGAGGCGCTGGGCCGCTCGGTCGTCAGCGAGTTCGAGAGCTATGTGAAGCTCAACAAGAAGATCTCGCCCGAAATCGTCGCCGCCGTGTCGCAGATCGAGGAGCCCTCGAAGCTCGCCGACACCGTGGCCTCGCATCTGGCCGTCAAGATCGCCGACCGTCAGGCGGTGCTCGAGATCACCCATGTCGCGCATCGGCTCGAGAAGGTGCTCTCGCTGATGGAAAGCGAGATGTCCGTGCTCCAGGTCGAGAAGCGCATCCGCTCGCGCGTCAAGCGCCAGATGGAGAAGACCCAGCGCGAATACTACCTCAACGAGCAGATGAAGGCGATCCAGAAGGAGCTCGGCGACGGCGAGGAAGGCCGTGACGAGCTCGCCGAGCTGGAAGAGCGCATCGCCCGCACCAAGCTCTCCAAGGAGGCCCGCGACAAGGCCATCGCGGAGATGAAGAAGCTGCGCCAGATGTCGCCGATGTCGGCCGAGGCGACGGTCGTGCGCAACTATCTCGACTGGATGCTCGGCATTCCGTGGGGCAAGAAGTCGAAGATCAAGAAGGACCTGCCGGCCGCCCAGGCTGTGCTGGACGACGATCATTTCGGTCTCGACAAGGTCAAGGACCGCATCGTCGAGTACCTCGCCGTGCAGCAGCGCGCCAACCGGCTCGCCGGCCCGATCCTGTGTCTCGTCGGTCCTCCCGGCGTCGGCAAGACCTCGCTCGGCAAGTCGATCGCCAAGGCGACGGGTCGCGAATTCGTGCGCATGTCGCTCGGCGGCGTGCGTGACGAGGCCGAGATCCGCGGTCACCGCCGCACCTATATCGGCTCGATGCCCGGCAAGATCATCCAGTCGATGAAGAAGGCGAAGACGGCCAACCCGCTCATCCTGCTCGACGAGATCGACAAGATGGGCCAGGACTTCCGCGGCGATCCGTCGGCGGCCCTGCTCGAAGTGCTCGATCCGGAGCAGAACGGCACCTTCAACGACCACTATCTCGAGGTCGATTACGACCTGTCGAACGTCATGTTCGTGACGACGGCGAACACGCTGAACATCCCGCCGGCCCTTCTGGACCGCATGGAGGTGATCCGCATCGCCGGCTACACCGAGGACGAAAAGACCGAGATCGCCCGCCGCCACCTGATCCCGAATGCGATCAAGAAGCACGGGCTCGAGTCGAAGGAGTGGTCGATCGAGTCCGATGCGCTGCAGACCCTGGTCCGCCGCTATACGCGGGAGGCCGGTGTCCGCAATCTCGAGCGCGAGCTGTCCAACACCGTCCGCAAAGCGGTGAAGGACATCGTCCTGACCAAGAAGAAGAAGGTCACCGTCACGAGCGAGCTGCTAGAGGAGTATCTCGGCCCGCCGCGCTATCGCTACGGCATGGCGGAGACGGAGGATCAGGTCGGTGTCGTCACGGGCCTGGCCTGGACCGAGGTCGGCGGCGAGCTGCTGACGATCGAAGGCGTCATGATGCCCGGCAAGGGCAAGATGACCGTCACCGGCAACCTCAAGGAGGTGATGAAGGAATCGATCTCCGCGGCGGCGTCCTATGTCCGCTCGCGCGCCGTCGATTTCGGCATCGAGCCCCCGCTCTTCGACCGTCGGGACATCCATGTCCATGTTCCCGAAGGAGCGACCCCCAAGGACGGACCGTCGGCCGGTATCGCGATGGCGACCTCGATCGTTTCGATCCTGACCGGCATCCCGACCAACCGCGACGTCGCCATGACCGGCGAGGTCACGCTGCGGGGCCGGGTGCTGCCGATCGGCGGGCTGAAGGAGAAGCTCCTCGCGGCGCTGCGGGGCGGCATCAAGAAGGTGCTGATCCCCGAGGACAACGCCAAGGATCTGGTCGATCTGCCGAAGTCCGTGAAGGAGGGCATGGAGATCGTGCCGGTTTCGCGGATGGAGCAGGTCCTGCAGCATGCCCTGACGCGGCAGCCCGTGCCGATCGTCTGGGAAGAGGATCTGAAAGCGCCTCCCAAGGTGGCCGAGGACGATGCGGCCGGCGTCGTCGCTCACTGAAGCTGGCTGACGTTCAATCGAAAGGCCGCCGGGCAACCGGCGGCCTTTCCCTATGGGAAAGCCTTAACCATCCGCTGGCATGTTCGGAGCGTCCGAGTTGGTCGCAGCGGTCATGGCTAAGGCGAGAGTAAGTTTGGGAGACGCGCCCGGAAGGCCGGCCCCGCCCGCCGCGTTCGGTTCCAGATCGCTGATCTGGTCCATCGTGCTACCGGGCGTCTCGGCCATCATGATGCTCATGATCGCGCTCTCTGCCTATTTGCCGGGCTCGATCATCGCGGTCGAGGTGCGCGCGGCGCGAGAGCGGGCCGTCGCGGGCGCGATGCGGCTCGTGGCGCTGCGGGCCTTCTACTCCGACGCCGTCATCGCCCGCTTGTCGCCCAAGGCCGAGGGGGCGGCCAAGTCCGGATACGGCCCGGATCTGCATGCGATCCCCGTGCCCACCAGCTTCCTGCTCGACTACACCGAGAAGCTGGCCGCCGGGGGCGATCAGATCAGGCTCGTCAGCCCCTTTCCCTGGCCACAGCGGCCGCGGCGGGAGAGCCTCGACGCCTTTCAGGCGGCCGCCTGGAAGGCCCTGACGGAGGACAGGACGCCCTCCTTCAGCGCGATCGAGGGCGAGGGCGCCGAGGCCATCCTGCGCGTCGCCGTGGCCGATCGCATGACGCAGAGCTGTGTGGACTGTCACAACAATCATCCGGCCTCGCCGGCGCGGCACTGGAAGGTCGGGGATGTGCGCGGCCTGATCGAGATCAGGCAGCCTCTCGCCACCGTCACGCGGGAGGCGCGGGAGATCGGCTGGCGGCTGGCCCAGGGCGGGCTGCTGGCGGCTGCGATCCTCGATCTCACCTTCATCGCCGTCGGGCTTCGCGTGGTCCGGCCCCTGCGCGACCTGACCGCCACCATCGGGCAGCTCGCGCATGATCGTGGGGGAGAGGTCGCGATACCCTATGTCGGCCGGCGTGACGAACTGGGCGTTGTCGCGCGAGCCCTGGAGATGTTGAAGCAGGAACGACGCGCGGCTCACAGCGCGCAGCGGGAAGCGGATGAGGAGGCCCGTCAGCGGCTGGAGCGCGCCGGCCGTCTGCATCGCTTCAGCGCCGGGTTGGGCGAGGATCTCCACCGCCTGCGTGCCGAAGCGGCGTCGTCCTCGGAGGCGATCCGCGGGGCGGTGGACGAAGTCGCCACGCTGTCGGTCGTTAGCGGCGAGCTCGTGCATCAGGCCGGCACCCACGCCGCCCGGCTGGACGAGGCTGGGCGGGCGGTGATCGCGCTCGGCACGGACATCGGCACGGCCGTGCAGGCGGTGGAAGCCCATCTCGATCTCGTCGGCCATCAGGCCGAGCACGCCGTGCGTCGTTCGCGCGATGCCGAGGAGCGGACCCGCCGCCTCGCCGCCGAAGCCACCCGGGTCGGCGATGTCGTCGGGGTGATCCGGGACATTGCCGAGCAGGTCAATCTGCTCGCCCTCAACGCGACCATCGAGGCCGCCCGGGCAGGGCCGGCCGGGCGCGGCTTCGCCGTCGTCGCCGGCGAGGTCAAGGCGCTGGCCGAGCGCACGGCATCCGCGACCGAGGATATCGCCGATCGGATCCGCCAGATCCAGCAGGCCTCGGGGGAGGTCGCCGCCCAGATCACCGACATGACCGGCGGTCTCGTCGGCGACGGGGCCACGGCCCGCGATCTGGCCCAGCGGCTGCGCGACGACGTTGCCGTCTCGGCCGATATCGAGCGCCATATGCGGACGGTGTTCGAGGAGGCGAATGCCCTGGTCGCCGCTCTTGATCGCGTCCGGAGCGAAACGGCGGCCGCGGGCGGCACCGTGCAAGCGCTCGACGAGGCGTCTTCGCGGGTCGCGGACGCGGTCAAGCAGCTAGACCGCCACGCCGAATCGCTCTCGCGCGAGATCGCCACAGCCTGAGGGGGCTGGATGGTGGGCGGTGACGGGCTCGAACCGCCGACCCTCTCGGTGTAAACGAGATGCTCTACCGACTGAGCTAACCGCCCGCGCAGCCGCATGTAAGCCGTGCGGAGGCGGCCATCAAGCTTTCCGTGGTGGGAGGACGGGATGGACGGTGGACGCATCGCCTGCTCCATCCCGGCCATCTGCATTTTGCCGGCGCTGCGCGCTTGACACTTCGGGCCGGTCGCCATAATCCACACCTCGCCGACGGCCACAGCGCCTCGGATGCCCTGCGCGGGCGTAGCTCAGTTGGTTAGAGTGCCGGCCTGTCACGCCGGAGGTCGCGGGTTCGAGCCCCGTCGCCCGCGCCATTTCTTCAATAATCTCAAAAAATTGCCGGCAGAAGCGGATCCGTTGGTTCGGATGCCGCTTGAGGCGCTTTTGCGTGCTGCCTATGCTGGAAGCCGGCTGCGATTTGCCTCGATGTCGAGGACGCTTTGGCCGCGAATCCGCGAGGCTTTTCCGCTCATGACGGCTTCCCTTTTGCTGCGCGACGTCCGCCCCTTCGGCGCTGCGGCGACCGACATTCTGATCGAGAACAGCCGCATCGCCCGGATCGCGCCGGCCATCGCGGCGCCCGGCGTCGCGGTAGAGGAGGGACGCGGCGAGATCGTCGTGCCCGGCCTCGTCGAGGCCCACACCCATCTCGACAAGAACCTGCTCGGCCTGCCCTGGTATGTGAACGAGGTCGGCCCGAATCTGCTCGACAAGATCGACAATGAGCGGATGAACAAGAAGAGGCTCGACATCGAGCCCGCCCGTCAGTCGGCCCGGCAGGCGGTGCGAGCCTCGGTCTTCGGCGCGACGCATATCCGCAGTCATGTCGATGTCGACACTGAGCATGGCCTTTGGGGCATCGAGGGCGTCATGGCGACGCGCGACGCCTGGCGCGACATCGTCGACATCGAGCTGGTCGCCTTCCCGCAATCGGGCCTGCTGCGCCGCCCGGGAACGCTCGAGGTCATGGACGCGGCCATGAAGGCCGGTTGCGAGGTCGTTGGCGGGCTCGACCCCTGCGGCATCGACCGCGACCCCAAGGGCCATCTCGACGCGATCTTCGGGCTCTGCCAGCGCTACGGGAAGCCGCTCGACATCCATCTCCACGAGCCCGGCGAGATGGGTGCCTTCTCGCTCGACCTGATCATCGAGCGCACGCGGGCGCTGGGCATGAAGGGCAAGGTCGCGATCAGCCACGCCTTCTGCCTGGGCACGCCCGATCCGGCGCTGGTCGATCCGCTGATCGAGCAAGTTGCGGCGCTCGACATCGCCATCGTCACCACCGCGCCGGCGAGCCGCCCGGTTCCCGCGGTCAAGCGCATGCTCGCCGCCGGCATCCGCATCGCCGCCGGGTCCGACGGTATCCGCGACACCTGGAACCCCTATGGCAATGGCGACATGCTAGAGCGCGCCGTGCTGGTCGGCCTGCGCAACAATCTCCGCCGTGACGACGAGGTCCGGCTCGCGCTCGACACCTGCACCGTCGAGGGCGCGAAGCTGATGGAGGTGGCCGATTACGGGCTGGCCGAGGGCTGCGCCGCCGATCTGCTGATCCTGCCCGGCGAGACACTGGCCGAGGCGGTCGTCAACCGCTCGCCCAACCGCCGCGTCCTGAAGCGCGGCCGCATCGTCGCCCGCGACGGGGTGCCGCTTCGGCCTGCGACCTGAGGCTGCAGCTCAGTTCTTCTTGAGCCCCGACAGGCTGCGCGCCTCGACCTGGTCCATGGCGCGCACCTGGCCCCAGAAGCTCGCCGGCGTCTCCAGCAGAGGCCGGAATCCGCAATAATCTAGCATCCATTCCGTCTGCGCCTGCGCCGTGTCGAGCACCGCATCCTCGTTGACGAATAGCGCCTTGCGGCCACGCAGCGCGATCCGGCCGTCGACGATGACGGTGTCGACGTCGTTGCCATTGGCGAAATAGACCAGCCGGAACAGCGGCATGTTGGCCGGGTAGAGATGTGGCCGGCGCCAGTCGAGCAGCACGACATCGGCCTTCTTGCCGACCTCGAGCGAGCCGATCTCGTCGGCCATGCCGAGCGCGCGCGCGGCATCCACCGTGCACATCTCCAGCACGCGGCCCGGCGGCAGCCAGCTCGGATCGTGGTGGAAGGTGCGGTGGTAATGCATGCATTGCTGCATATGCCGGAACATGTCGCCCGAGCGGTCCGGCGCCGTCGCATCCGAGCCGAGGCAGACATTGGCACCGGCCTCGAGCAGCTCCGTCACCGGGCAGCGGGCCAGGATCGAGGCGACGGCGGACGGATTATGGACGATATGCGTGCCGGTATCGGCGACGATCGCGATCTCCTCGTCGGTCAACGCTGTCGAATGCGAGAGCAGCGCATGGGGCCCGAGAACGCCGAGCTCCCTGGCATAGGCGACGCTGCCCTTGGTGTGCCCGTCCTGCGTGAAGACGAGGCCGGCCTCCCGGGCGAAATCGGACATGCGACGGCCCTGCGCACGCGCATCGGCCAGATCCGACGCGCTGAGCCCGGCCTCGTGCTCGGCCCGCAGCGTCGGCGTGATCAGCGCGATGTTGAGCCGCTTTCCGAGCCGGCCATGCTGCGACTCGACCAGCGATTGGCAGGTCGCGAACATGTCTTCAAAACTCGTGGCGTGTTCCTTCACCTCGCCGTTCTCGAAGCGGGCATAGGTGCGCGGGAAGGGCGGGCGCGTCGCGCCGACCGCCAGCACCGAGCGCGTGCCGACCTCGGCGACGCCGTCGAGATGCGCCTCGCCATAAACCGGCTCGTCGCAGCGCATGATGGTGTCACCGCCGCCGAGCAACGCGACCGCCGTGGTCACGCCGAAACGCAGTCGCTCCAGCGCCGCGAGCTGCGCCTCCGCGCGCCACCATTCCGGCGTCGAGGCGACGGTGTAGACGGTGTGGCAGACCTCGTACCATTCGTCGCTGCGCCCGCCGCCCATGGTCTTGATCAGGCCGTGGCCGGCATGGGTGTGCGCGTCGATCAGGCCCGGCATCACGATCTTGCCGCCCGCGTCGATGATGGTCTCGGCATCGCCAT
This sequence comes from Allobosea massiliensis, assembly GCF_042655245.1. Taxonomy (NCBI): domain Bacteria; kingdom Pseudomonadati; phylum Pseudomonadota; class Alphaproteobacteria; order Hyphomicrobiales; family Alloboseaceae; genus Allobosea; species Allobosea massiliensis. The sequence continues at coordinate 28,404 of NZ_JBHSLU010000008.1, forward strand.
GGCTGATCGCGAGCTCGGCGCTGGTGCCGACGGCGACGATGCGGTCGCCTTTGATCGCGACGGCGCCGTCCTCGATGACGCGGCGGGTGCCGTCCATCGTCACGACCACGCCGTGCTGGATCAGGATGTCGGTCATGGTCGTCTCCTCAGGCCGGATGTTTGGTTCGGTGAAGCGGCCGTCAGGCCTCGCCGCGAATGCGCTCGAGCGTCGGCACGAGCGAGAGCAATTGCCGGGTGTAGTCGGCCTGGGGCGCCGTGAAGAGCGTCTCGGCGGCCGCCATCTCGACGATGCGACCCGCCCGCATCACCGCGACCCGGTCGCACATCTGGCGGATGACCGCGAGGTCATGACTGATCAGCAGAAGCGTCAGCCCGGTCGCGTCGCGCAGATCCTTCAGCAGGTTGAGGATCTGCGCCTGGACCGAGACGTCGAGCGAGGAGGTCGGCTCGTCGCAGACGATCAGCCGCGGCCGCGCGCCCAGCGCCCGCGCGATCGAGAGCCGCTGGCGCTGGCCGCCGGAGAAGGCATGTGGGAAGCGCTGCGCGGCTTCCGCCGGCAGGCCGGCGGCCTCGATCAGCAGGCCGACATCGGCCTCGGCCTCGGCCCGCGTCCGGGCCAACTCGTAGAACAGGATCGGCTCCGCCAGGATGCGGCCGACCCGCATCCGCGCGTTCAGCGAGGAATAGGGATCCTGGAAGATCATCTGGATCGCGCGCCGGGCCTTGCCCTTGCGCGGGGCCGCCTCCGCGCCGGCGATCACCTGGCCATCGAAGCGGATGCTGCCGCCGGTCGGCGCCCGCAGGCCCGCCACCACATTGGCGATCGTGGTCTTGCCGCAGCCGGATTCGCCGACGAGGCCGAAGACCTCGCCTTGCCGGATCTCGAAGCTCACCCCGTCGACGGCCCGGAAGGCGCGGGCGCCACGGCCGGCCAGGAAGCCTGCCCCGTAGTCGACGCTGAGATTGTCGACGCTGAGTAGCGGCACGTCGCGACCCGACGACGGGTCCCCGACGGCCAGGGCCTTTTCCCGTAGCTGGTCTCGCGCGGCGCCGGCCTCGGTCTGGTTCGCCCCGTCGAGCATGGGAAAACGGTCGAGCCGGATGTCGATGCGCGGCACGGCGCCGATCAGGGCCTTGGCATAATCCGCCTGCGGCGTGCGCAGCACCTGCGCCACCGGCCCGCTCTCGACGATGCGGCCGCGGTGCATGATCGTCACCGTATCGGCGATCTGCGCGACGACGCCCATATTGTGCGTGACGAGCAGGATGCCGATGCCGCGCTCATCCGCCAGCCCGCGCAGCAGATCGAGGATCTGCGCCTGAATCGAGACGTCGAGCGCCGTCGTCGGCTCGTCGGCCACCAGCAGCCGCGGCTCGCAGGCCAGGGCGCAGGCGATGACGACGCGCTGGCGTTGCCCGCCGGAGAGCTGGTGCGGATAGGCCGACAGCCGTCGCTCCGGCTCGGGAATGCCGACCGCCTTCAACAGATCGAGGGCGCGCGCCCGCGCCGCGGCCCGGTCGAGCGGCAGATGCGCCCGCAGCGTCTCGACGATCTGGCTCTCGATCGTGAAGAGCGGGTTCAGGCTCGTCATCGGGTCCTGGAAGACCGCGCCGATGTCGCGCCCGAGCCGGATCGCGCCCGGCTTCAGCGGGTCGAAGGGCTGGCCGTCGAGGGCGATCGTGCCCGAGGCGATGCGGCCCGGCTTTTCGAGCAGGCCGAGCACGGCATTGCCGATCGTCGTCTTGCCCGCGCCGGATTCGCCGACCAGCGCATGGATCTCGCCCGGTGCGATGGTCAGCGACGCGCCTTCCACCGCCGTCAGCACGCCACCATCCGCAAGCGGGTATTCGATCCGCAGCCGGTCGATGGCGAGGATGGGGGCAGGGGCGCTCATCCGCGCCCCCGCAGCTTCGGGTTGAACAGGTCGCGCAGCCAGTCGCCGACGATGTTGACGCCGAGCACCAGCAGCACCAGCAGAAGCGCCGGGAACAGCGCGATCCACCAGACGCCGGAGAAGACGAACTCGTTGCCGATGCGGATCAGCGTGCCGAGTGAAGGGTAGGTCGGCGGCATGCCGACGCCGAGAAAGGAGAGGGTGGCTTCCGTCAGTACGGCAGCCGCGAGGTTGATCGTCGCGATGACCAGCACCGGCCCCATCACATTGGGCAGGATGTGCCGCAGCATGATCTGGCGGGAAGGCAGGCCGATCACCTTGACGGCGCGGACATAGTCGCGCGCGCTCTCGACCATCGTCGCGGCCCGCACGGTGCGGGCATACTGCACCCATTCATGGATGGCGATCGCGCCGACGAGGATGAAGGGCGCCCATTCGGCCGAACTCGCGGCCGGAAACAGCATCCGCGTCACGCCCGCCACCAGCAAGGCGAGCAGGATGGTCGGGAAGCTCAGGATGATGTCGCCGAAGCGCATGATCGCGGCATCGACCCAGCCGCCGAAATAGCCCGCGACCAGGCCGAGCCCGACGCCGACCACTGCGGCGACCAGCACCGCCCCGCCGCCGATCAGGATCGAGACCCGCGCGCCATAGAGCATGGCCGAGAGCAGGTCGCGGCCCTGGTTGTCGGTGCCGAGCAGGAAGCGCGGATCGCCCTCGGGCGAGAAGCGCGGCGGCAGCTCCGCATCGATCAGGTTGAAGCTGGTCAGGTCGGTCGGATCGAAGGGCGCGATCAGCGGCGCGAGCGCGGCCGCCGCGACGATGACGACGGCCATCAGCCCGGCGAGCCAGACCGACAGCGGGACGCGTCTCAGGCGGCGGGAGAGGGAGGCGGCCACGCTCAACCCCTCACGCGCAGGCGCGGATCGACCAGCGCATAGAGCAGGTCGACGGCGGTGTTGATCAGCACGAAGAGCAGACCGACGAAGAGCAGATAGGCCGCCATCACCGGCACGTCCGAGAAGCTGACCGCCTGGATGAAGAGCAACCCCATGCCCGGCCACTGGAAGACGGTCTCGGTGACGATGGCGAAGGCGATCAGCGAGCCGATCTGCAGGCCGGTGACGGTGATCACCGGCATCAGCGCATTGCGCAGAGCCAGCGTGAAATGGATGTGCCGGGCCGATAGGCCCCGCGCCCGGGCGAAGCGGATATAGTCGCTGGAGAGCACGTCGATCAGCTCCGATCGCACCAGTCGCATGATCAGGGTGAGCTGGTACAGCGCCAGCGTGATCGAGGGCAGGATCAGCGCCTTGAGCCCGCTCGCGGTCAAAAGCCCGGTCGACCAGGGTCCGATCTGCACGGTCTCGCCCCGGCCGAAGGAGGGCAGGAGCCCGAGCGTCACCGCAAAGGTCAGGATCAGCACGATTCCCGTCACGAAGGTCGGCGTCGAGATGCCGATCAGCGACACCGCCTGCACCAGTCGTGCCGCGATCCCCTCCGGCTTCAGCGCGCAGAGCACGCCGAGCGGGATGCCGAGCGCCAGCGAGAGGATCGTCGCGACCAGAACCAGTTCCAGCGTCGCCGGCAGCCGCTCCGCGATCAGCGCCGCCACGGGGCGCTGGTTGCGGAAGCTGATCCCGAAATCGCCCTGCACGATGCGGCCGAGGAAGCCGGCGTATTGCACCAGCACCGGCCGCTCGAGCCCGAGCGCCTCCCGCAACTCTTGTTTCTCCTCCACCGTCGCGTTTTCGCGCGACAGGGCCGAGACCGGATCGCCGACGAAACGGAACATCCCGAAGGAGACCGCCGAAACCGCGAGCATCACGAGCACGGCCTGTCCGAGCCGGGCGATCAGGAGGGGCAGCATGGCAGCCGGTCCGGCCTCTATCGGCGCGTCACTTCACCTGTGCGAACCAGAGGCGGACATACTCGTCCGGGAACTGCGGCACATCCAGGCCCTGGCGCGAGGCCCAGGCCACCGGCTGCAGATGCAGGGGAATATAGGCGACCGTGTCCTTCGCAACCTTCAGCGCCTGCACCATCATCGCGCGGCGCTTGGTCTCGTCGAGTTCCACGGCCGCCTCCCGGGTCAGCCGCTCGATCTCGGGGTTGGTGTAACCCATCGGGTTCGACCCGCCATAGCCGTCCTTCGGCGCGGTCAGCAGGGCCGAGAGCACGCTGAATCCGTCCATCGGTGGCAGGGTGGCCCAGCCGAGCATGAACGCGTCGAACTCGCCGCGGTCCTGCTTCGGGAAATAGGTCGCGCGCGATTCCGTCTTCACCTCGGTCTGCACGCCGATGCGGCTCCACATCGCGGCGACGGCGACGCAAATGGCCTCGTCGTTGATGTAGCGGTCGTTGGGGCAGTTCAGTCCGAGCTTGAAGCCGTTGGGATAGCCCGCTTCGGTGAGCAGCGCCTTGGCCTTGTCGGCGCTGTAGCCGGGCAGGGTGTCGTTGGCCTTGTCGTAGCCCGGCACCGGCGGCGCCACGAGCGTGCCGGTGTTCTGCGACTTGCCGCGCATGACGCGCTTCTGGATCGCGTCGAGATCGATGCCCTGCCAGAGCGCCTGGCGGACCTTGAGCTCTTTGAGCGGGTTCTTCTGCCCCGGCATCGACTTCAGTTCGTCACGCTGGCTCAGGCCGAGGAAGATCAGGCGCAGGGATGGCTCCTCGATCACCTTGAAGGCGCTGTTGGCGCCGATGCGGGCGAGGTCCTGCAGCGGAGCCGGCGCGATCAGGTCGAGCTCCCCCGAGAGCAGGGCGGCGACGCGCGTGGCGTCCGACTTGATCGGTTTGAACTCGATGCGGGTGACATTGTGGGCCGGCTTGTCCCACCAGTCGGGATTCACGACCATCGTCGTCCCGGCATCCGGCTTGAAGGATTCGAGCTTGAACGGCCCCGTGCCGATGGCGGTGTTGGAGGCGGCGGTGCTGACGCCGGTGGCGATGTTGCCGGGCTTGAGCGAGCCGGTCTGCTCCATCCACTCCTTGTCGAGGATGTAGATGCCGGCGAGGTCGTTCAGCAGCAGGGGGTAGGGGCCCTTGGTGATCAGATCGACCGTGAAATCGTCGACCTTCTCGGCGCGGATCACCTGCGAGAGATTGCCGCGCGCCCGTGCACCGGGGTCGAGCAGACGGGTGATCGAGGCGACGACGTCGTCGGCCGTAAAGGCATTGCCGTTGTGGAACTTCACGCCCTTCCGCAGCTCGAAGCGCCAGGTGTCGGGCTTGACCGTCTTCCAGCTCGTCGCCAGCGCCGGCTCGAGCTGCATCGTCCGCCCGCGGCGCACCAGCGGGTCGAAGACGTGGTGGAGCATCGCCGTGGTGAAGCTCTCGGTCTGGGCATAAGGGTCGAGGGTGGCGATGTCGGTCGGCGCGGACCAGCGCACCGTGTTCGCACCAGCCGCGGTGGCAGCGAGAGCGACTGCCGAGGCAGCCACCAGAAGCGTGACGATCCGGTTCATCTGATACCCCCCACAGCAAAGAATTGCATGCTGTATCTTACGCAAACTGCATGCAATTGCGTCAAGCGGGGAATCCGCGCTCTCGCTCAGATTCCTGCCCGTTCTTTCATCAGCGCATAGGCAGCGCCCGCCCGGTCGAGAACCGCGCCGGCATCCATTGTGAGTGGCGCGCGGTCGCGCAGCAGGAGGCGGCCATCAACCATGACATGGCTGACATCGGCGGCGTTGGCGAAGAAGACCAGTCGTTCTACCGGCAAGTCGGCGGGATGGAGATGGGCGCCCCGCATCGACACCACGACGAGATCGGCCCGCTTGCCCGGTTCGATCGAGCCGAGGCTGTCGCCGAGACCGAGCGCGGCGGCGCCACCCCGTGTCGCCATCTCCAGGATCGTCCAAGCGTCGATGGCGGACGGGTCCTTCCAGCGGATCGCTTGGTGGCGATGGGCCATGAACATCGTTCGGAACAGATCGAGCGAGCGATCCGGCGCCGGTCCGTCGGTGCCGAGCCCGACGCGCAGCCCCGCGGCGAGCATGGCGGGCGCCGGGCAATAGCCGAACACCGCCATCAGCGAACTCGGCGTGTAGGCGGCCGCGCAGCCGCGCGCGACCATCGTGGCGATGTCGGACTCCGTCAGGTCGATGCAATGGGCCAGGACCGAGTGTTCGTCGAACAGGCCGAAGCGCTCGGCCATGAAGGCGACCGACCCGTCGCGATGGCCGTCCTGCACGAAGCGGCTGCCGCTGCGACGCGCGAGGTCCCAGGCGGCGATGACGCTGTCGGCGATGGCACGCTGCGCCTGCGGATCGCCGGCTGCGAAATCGGCCGCGCTGACGACCGGAGCGGACACGGCGACGTCGATCCGGCCATCGGCGGCCTCCCGCCAGGATGTGACGACAGCCTCAATGGTCGCGAGCTGGTCCGCGAGCCCGATGGCGCGCTCGGCCCCGCCGCGGCCCCAGTCGCGTCGGCGCTTCGGAAAGGGCGGGCGATCGATGCCCATCACCAGAATTTCGCGCAGGCCGCTCGCCGCCACGGCGGCGAGATGCGCCTCGGCGAAGGCGGGGTCCTCGCTGCGCATGACATTGTCGCCGCCGCCGAAGAAGGGCACGGCGAGCGTCGTCCCGCCCATCAGCCGCTCCAGCGCCTGGAGCTCGGCATCCGCCGTCCAGAAGGCGAGATCGGAATGCAGCGCATAGACGTCGCCGACCGTCGCCATCCAGTTGTCGACGCCGCCGCCGAGATTCTTCGTCAGGCCGTGGCCGGCATGCAGATGCAGATCGATCAGGCCCGGGATCAGGATGGCACCCTCGCAATCGAGGCGCTCGGCCTCGGCGGGAAACGGCTCGGGCCAGCGCCCCTCTGCGACCGTGATGATCACGCCGTCCGAGACGACGACATGGCCGCGGTCGAGGATCAGTCGGCTCCCGTCGACGGGAATGACGACGGCGTTACCGAGGACCGTGAGCCTAGCCTCCGTCATGGCGCCGCCTCGACGGGATAACTCGGCTGGAAGATCTCCGAAACCGGAGGGTGCCCCCAGGTCCTCTCTGGATACTTGGCGATCAGCCCGTCGAACTGCCGCTGCGCGCGGGCATGGGCTGCTGCCGCGTCGAAGCCGGGGATGGCACCGTCCACGAGCACATGGCGCCCCTCCACGAAGACGTCGGTGACGTCGCGCCCCGCGCTGGACTGCATCAGGGTCTGGATCGGGTCGATCACCTGCCCGATCCGGTCATGGCCGAAATCGATCGCGATCAGATCGGCCCGCGCGCCGGGCATCAGCCGCCCGAGATCGGGGCGACCGAGTGCATCGGCTCCGGCCGAGGTCGCGGCGTCGAATAGCTGCGCGCTGCTCGGCTGGCTGACCGAGCCGGCCATCACCCGGCCGAGCATCAGCCCGACCTGCATGTTGAGGATCATGTCCGGCGGCCAGGTGTCGGTCCCGAGCCCGATGCGCAGTCCCCGTGCGACGAGATCGGACAGGCCTGCGAGCGCCGCGCCGTTGCGCGCCATCACCACCGGGCAATGGACGACCGTCGCATCGGCCGCGAGCAGGGCGGCGAGGTCGGCGTCGCGCGTCGAAACGCCGCCGACGCTCGGAAAATCCGTGAAATGCGGCAGCAGCACACGGGGGCCGAGCACGCCGAGACTGTCCAGCCACGAGGTCGGCGAGAGCCCGTGCAGCCGCATCACCGTCTCGACCTCGAAGCGCGACTGGTGGCAGTGCAGCCGCAGCGGTACGTCGAGATCGCGCGCCGCGGCCGCGGTGCGGCGCAGAAGTTCCGGCGTGCAGCTCTCGATCCGGTCCGGTGCCAGCATGGTCCGGACCCGTCCGCCAGCCAGCCCTTCCATGTCGCGGCAGAAGCGGATCGCCTCGTCGAGACCCGCGAGCCCGCGCGCCTCGTCCATGAAGAGGCTGACCGCGCCGGCCTCGTCGACTTGCGTGTGGCCGCTGCGATAGGCCGGTCCGAGATAGACCCGCAGGCCGAGATCCTCGGCCGCTTCGGCGGCCGCGGCGAATTCCTGATAGGTCTCGCCCCAGGCGCGGTAGAACAGGGACGCGATGGGCAGCGCCGTGGTGATGCCATTGCGCAGAAGCTGCGCCAGTCCATAGCGCTTCTGGAAGGCGAGTTCCTCGGGCCTGTACATCTCATAGGGCCCGCGCGCGATATAGCTTGTCGGCCAGATGCGCCCCTTGCGCCAGGAGGGCGTGTTGTCGAGGCTCAGCACGGCGGTATCGAGATCGCAGACCGCATCGAGATCGATGAAGCCCGGTGCGATCAGGGCGTCCGGCCGGTCGACCCGGCGCGCGACCTCGCCGGGAAAACCGTGCCCGACGAAGACGATCTCGCCGCCCTCGAACACCACCTCGCCGCGCTCGATCAGGACATGCCGGCCGCCGCGATGGCCGACGACCCATCGCCCGCTGACCAGCGTGCGTCCCCTGCTGTCCGTGCCGAATGTCATGCGGCGGCTCCTGCAACCCATGTGCCGCCCGCCTCGCAATCTGCGGGTTGGCCGACCAGGAGAACCATTCAAACGCCCCATCACGGCCGCGGCAATGATGTCGCCGGTTGCAGATCCACGCCACCACGCCCGGGCATTGAGCCGGCGCGGCGCTTCGCCTACATCTGGAAGAGACGAATCCCCCGCAGGATCGGCGTCGGCTCAACCTCCGAGGACGACATTCTCGACAGCGCTCGACTTTACTATCAGCCGCAGGTCGGTTCGGACGGGAAGACGTTCGTCGGGGTCGAATGCCTGCTGCGATCGGTCAACGCCGACGGATCGGTGGCGGGGCCGGGAGGCATCCTCGACAAGGTGGTCGATGATGCGACGGCCGATGCGCTGGACTGGTGGGTGATCCGGCAGGCCTGCACGGATGGGCTGCGCTGGCCGCAGCTCACGATTGCGGTGAACATCAGCGCGCGGCAGTTCCAGGCGCCGGACTTTGCCGCAAGGCTGCTGGCGGTCATCGCGGAATTGGGTAGCGCGCCCGCCCAAATCGAGCTCGAACTGCTCGAGAGCGGGATCATCGAGAATTTCGAGCGGGCCATCGAAACGATGGAGGTGCTGCGGCGCGCCGGCATCCGCATCGCGCTGGACGATTTCGGCACGGGCTATTCGAGCCTCGGCTATCTGCAGAAGCTCCCGATCGACAAGCTCAAGCTCGACAAGTCTCTGGTGGACGGCACCGGCGAGCTGAAAGCGGCCGCGATCGTTCAGGCAGTGACGGCGCTGTCGCGGGCACTCGGCCTCAAGGTCGTGGCGGAAGGGGTCGAGACCCGCGCGCAGCAGCAGTTCCTGCGCATTGCCGGCTGCCACCTGCTTCAGGGCTATCTGTTCTCGCCAGCTGTCCCCGCCGAACGGATCGATCAGTTCTTGCGCGGGGGCTGGCCGGCGGTCGCCGACACGCCGGCCTGAGGCGGCGGGTCAGCGCGCTAGATGCGCCGCCGTCGAGCCGGGACCGACGCCTTCCGGCACCGGGATGTTGGTCGACGAGTACTTCGCGTTCATCACCATGGTCGGCCCGGCCGAAAGGGTGAACCGCCGTGCCACCACGATGGTGTAGGCCGAATCAGCCGCGACAGGCTTGTTGGCGCCGATGTTCAGTTCGCCCTGCGGCAGGTAGAGCGTGCCGAGCAGAACCTTGGCGTCGTTGCTCAGGATCTCGTGTTTCTGGTTCAGCGGCGAGCTGCGGTCCTCGAAAACCAGCATGCCGGCCATCACACCGTCACGCGGCGCGGTCAGATCGATCTTCGTATCGGCATCGAAGCGCAGAACGGCGCCCTTTCCGGTGAAATAGAGCCCGACATTCGCCCCTTTGAGCGTCGCGCCGCCGGAGACGTCCAGCTTTCCGTCCTTGAAGGCGTAGATTCCCGGGTTCAGCGTGACGACGGCGCCCTTGCTGATGCGCACGCCGCCACAATAGGTGCCGGGGCTGAGCGTGGTGCTGGATGTCACCTTCAGATCCGTGGCGGCGCAGGCGCCGGTCGACGGGGGCGGGCGCGAAGCGAGTGGGTCCTTCAGCACCGGGCAATCCAGCGTCGGGCTCGGCACGAAGCTGTCGTATTTGTCCTTGTAGCTGCCGCCGGCCGAGCAGATGAAGCGGGCGCGGATCTGCGAATTCTGCATCGCCTTGAGGCCATGCGTCATGTTCGAGTTGGAATAGACGGCGCATTCCGGCGCCTCGAGCTTGGCTTCCTTCTCGAGATAGATCGTCTCGTTCTTCGTGGTTTCGAGCCCGACGACGCAGATCGAGGCCGTGCCGAGCACGCGCGCGGTCGCGCTCGCCGCCACCGTGACCATGTCCTGGCCGAACATGTGCATGATGTTGGTCCGCGCCACGGTCGACACGTCGACCGTCACCGAGAACTTCTTGAGGTCGACGGAGGTCGCGACGGTAGCGGTCTGGTTGACGGCCGCGAGCTGTGCCTTGGCGAACTTCTCGGCGGCGGTCTGGACCGTCGCCGGCGTGGCGTTGGCGAGGCGGAACTCGCGGGCGGCCGCCAGGGCCGAGGCGTCAGCGACGGTCTGGAAGGCCTGGCGCTGCTCGGACAGGATGCCGTAATCGACGACAACGCCGGCGCCCATCGCCAGCACCGGCAGCGCGACGCCCATCGCGACGATGGTGCCGCCCCGCTCGCAACCGAGCAGGCGCCGCAGCAGCCCTGTCAGCCGCGCCGCCATCTCAGGCCGCCGCCAGGGCGCGATGCGCCCGGACCATGAAGCGGATCTGGTGGCCGAGCAGCCGCCAGTTGACCGGCTTGCACATGAAGGAGGTCGCGCCGGCCGCATAGGCCTCGTCGATCGACAGGACGTCCTCGCGGCCGGTGATGACCATCACGGGGAGGTCGTCGAAGCGCCGGTCGGCCCGCAGACGGCGGACCATTTCGATGCCGTTGATCCCCGGCATGTCGACATCGACCAGCGCGACGCCGAAGGCGGTGGTCTCCAGCAGCGCGAGGCCTTCTTCCGCGGAGGCGGCCGTGGTGACGTCGGCCTGCGGGCCGGCGAGATAGACGGCGCAGAATTCGCGCTGGATCGGGTCGTCATCGACCGCCAGGATCGAGAGTCGATCGTTCAGCACGTAAGTGAATGGGATGCAGGCTTCGCCCGTCATCGTCATCGCAACGCTCCCGCGGCACCGTTCTGGTGCCTGAGCGAGAACCCTGACGCGCAGATGCAAATAAACCGTTCCGACTCTTTCGACTTATTCGCAATCGAGTTTGGAATTGGGAAAGCATGGGCGGCCTATCGTCAGGCATGCGCATGCGTCTTCAGCTGTCGATCCGTACCCGCCTGATCCTCCTCGTCGTGGCTTCGACGCTGCTGGCGAGCGGGGTGCTCGTGGCCGTCTCGGTGTGGCGCGAGACTGAGAGCTATGGTGTCTCGCGGCGCGACGCCGTGCTCGACACCGGCTTCGCCATCGCCGCCGCCGCTGCCCGTCCCACGGCCGACCACGATTCCGCAGCAGCTCAAGAGGCGATCAACGCGATTTCGCGCCTGAAGGGCATCACCTATGCCGGCATCGAGACCAGCGACGGTCGCGCTTTGGCCGAGATCGGCGCGACCGAGCAACTCGCGGGCGATCTCGTCGTGGACGGGCCGCAGACGCGCTGGTCGCTTTCGGCGATCCTCCGCAGCCGCTCGATGGAGGCCGTCGTGCCGGTCATTCATGGCGGCGCCGCGGTCGGCAGCCTGCGGGTCATCGCCGACACGCGCGACCTGCCGGCGCTGATCCGCCGCGCTGTCGAGGAGACGCTGCTGACGGGCGCGGTGGCGACGCTGGTCGCGATTGCGCTGGCGCTGCGCCTGCAGGGACGCATCACGGGTCCCCTCGGCGTGCTGACGCAGACCATGATGCGCGTGCGCCGGGAGCACGACTACACGGTGACGCTGCCGGCCGGGCCCCGCGACGAGATCGGCATCCTGGTCGACAGCTTCAACAGCATGCTCGGTGACATCCGCGAGCGCGACCAGAGGCTTGCCGACCACCGCAACCGGCTGGAACGCGAGGTCGCCGACCGCACCGCCGACTATCAGCGCGCCGCGCTCTCGGCCGACCGCGCGAACCAGGCGAAGTCCGACTTCCTGGCGACGATGAGCCACGAGATCCGCACGCCGATGAACGGCATCCTCGTGATGGCCGAGCTACTGGCCGCCGGCGAGCTGCCGCAGCGCGCCCGCCGCCAGGCGGAGGTCATCGCGCGCTCCGGCACCAGCCTGCTCGCGATCATCAACGACATTCTCGACATTTCGAAGATCGAGGCTGGCAAGCTCGAGGTCGAGACGCTCGAGATCGACCCCGAGGAATCGGTGGACGCGGTACTCCAGCTCTTCGGCGATCGCGCCCTGTCCAAGGGACTCGACCTCTGCGGCCTGTTCGAGACGCCGCCAGGTCTGACGATCACGGCCGATCCCGTGCGCCTCGGCCAGGTGCTGGGAAATCTCGTCAACAATGCACTCAAATTCACGGAGGCGGGCGGCGTCACCGTGGCGCTGACGCGGGAAGGCGAGGGGGCGCTTCGCTTCTCGGTCACCGACACCGGCATCGGCATCCCGGCTGACAAGCTCGGCACGATCTTCGAATCCTTCTCCCAGGCCGACCAGTCGACCACCCGCACCCATGGCGGCACGGGGCTTGGGCTCTCCATCGCGCGCCAGCTCGTCGCCGCCATGGGCGGAACGCTCGAGGTCCGCAGCACACTCGGACAAGGCAGCACCTTCTCCTTCGCACTGCCGATCGCCGCTGTCCCCGCGCTCAACGAGCGGCCGGCGCTCTCCGGTCAGCGCCGGAGTGCGGCCATCCTGCTCGAACAGGGCCAGACGGCGGCCATGCTGGCGCGCGCGCTGGCCGTGGGAGGCTACGAGGCGGGCGAGCCCGCGGCCGCCGGCCTCGATCTGATCGTGACCTCGCCCGCGGGGCTTGCGGCGGCCAAGGGCAGGGCGGCGGTGGTCCTCGTCGTCGCAGCTGCGACCCAGGATCCCAGCGCCCTGATCGAAGCGGGCGCGGACGAGGTGCTGACCTGGCCGGTTCAACAGCGCGATCTCCGGGCGGTGCTATCGGCGCTGCGCGAGGGCGCGCCGCTGCGGCGTGCGGAGATCCGCCGCGCCGTGGCGGGCGAGACCCCGCACTATCCGGCTCTGCGCGTGCTCGTCGCTGACGACAGCGAGGTCAACCGCGAGGTCGCCGATGCCGCGTTGCGTCGCTTCGGCATCGTGGCGCGTTTCGTCGAGGACGGGCTGCAGGCCGTCGCCGCGGTGGAGCGCGAGGCCTTCGATCTCGTGCTGATGGACGGCAGCATGCCCGGCCTGGACGGTTTCGAGGCCGCCCGCGCCATCCGAACCCGCGAGGCCGAGACGGGGCGGGCCCGCTTGCCCATCGTCGCCCTGACCGCTCATGTCGTCGGCACGGCGGCCGATGCCTGGCGCGAGGCCGGCATGGATGACGTGGTCCACAAGCCCTTCACGCTTGCACGACTAGGTGAGGTTCTCTCGGCCTTCGCGGCGGGAGAGGAAGGCCGGCCCGCGCCGGAGGCTGTGTCCGAAGCGGCGCCCGACGAGACACCCTGCCTGAACGAGTCGGTGCTGCAGGATCTGATCGCCATGACCAATGGCTCGATCGAGACTGCTCAGCGCATCGCCGAGCTCTACAGGGTGAAGTCGCTGGAGGAGGCGGACCGTCTGGCCGAAGCCACGCGGGCCGGCGATGTCGACAGGATCGCAGCCTGTGCCCATGCGTTGAAATCGATGAGCGCGAACCTCGGTGCCAAAAGGCTGGCGGCGTCTGCGGCCGAGATGGAGCGCGCGGCGCGCGAGGACCAGACACCGCCGGGCGCGGAGCAGATCGCGGAGGTCTCGGGCCTGTTGCTGCAGACCCATCGCGAGATCGCGGCGGCGATGGCCCGCGCTGCGTGAGGACGCTGCGCTCCCCAGCTCACCAGCCTGTGATCGGCGGCCGCGAAACAGTGGCATCTGTCCCGTTGCTGCGGTCACGGACAGCCCCTAGTCGTGACGCCACCAGAGGGAGCCCGGTCGCGCGGGCGGGGGAGTTCACCATGCGTCTTCGTTCAGCCATTGTCCTGGCCGCCGCCGGCCTGCTGTCCTGTCTCTCCGCACCGGCCTCGGCCCACGAGATCAAGATCCTGACGGCGGGGGCCTTCAAGCCGATCGTGACCGCCGTCGCACCGGAGTTCGAGAAGAGCACCGGCCACAAGCTCGTCATCGACAACGATACGGCCGGCGGACTGCTGCGCCGCATCGGCGGGGGCGAGGCCTTCGATGTCGCGGTGCTGACGCCCGCCGCGGTGAACGAACTGGTGGCCAGCGGCAAGATGGCAGCGGGGACCCCGGTCAATCTGGCGCGGACCTCTGTCGGCGTCGCGGTGAAGGAGGGGGCGCCGCGTCCCGACATCGCCACAGTCGCTGCCTTCAAGACGGCGCTGCTGGAAGCCCGCAAGGTGGCCTATATCGACCCGGCCGCCGGCGGCTCGAGCGGCATCTACTTCTCGAAGCTGCTCGAGACCATGGGCATCGCCGAGCCGATCCGTGCCAAGGCCGTGCTGGTGCCGGGCGGACTCGTCGCCCAGCGGCTGGTCACCGGCGAGGCGGATCTCGCCATCCACCAGATCAGCGAGATCCTCGCCGTTCCCGGCGCCGTCTTGGTCGGGCCGCTGCCGGCCGAGATTCAGAACTACACCGTCTACACCGGCGGTCTCGCCACCGGCTCGGCCAGCTCGGCTCCGGCGAAGGCGTTCCTCGCCTTCCTGCAGGGCGATGCCGCGCGGCGCATCTTGGCCGAGAAGGGCATGGAGCGCGCGCCGGAGTGAGCCTCACCAGGGGCGCCGCGGCCCCGTGTCGATATGCAGGATGCCGTTCCAGTAGACCTTGTGCCCGCCGACCTCGGGCAGGGTCCGGACCCATTCGATGACGGCGCGCGGTCGGACCCCCGGCACGCGGAAGTCCATCGCCTCGCAGCGCTTGTGATAGGAGCCGCGCCGCGCCCGCCAGGGCGGGCGCCAGGTCGAGGTGACCTTCACCGCCCCGTATTTGTCGGAAATCTGGTTCAGGATTGTCTTCAGCCGTGGCGGCAGGCAGGCGATCGAGGTGCCGGGATCGGTTGAGATGCCGGGACGCTCCGGCTTTTCGTTGGGGTCGAAAGCGGGCTCGGCGCCAGCCTTCTGTCCCGGCGTGAGTTGCGGCCATTCCGGCCCCTCATCCTCGTCCGGCTCGCTGGTCAGCGGAGCGTTGGCGGCCGGGGGAGGGCCGTCGGCAGCCGGAGCCGGCGGCACGATGATCGGCGGCAAGGGCGGGCTGCCCAGAAGATCCAGATCGAAGGGACGTTGCGGCGGCAGCGGCGCGCGCATCATCTGCCCCTCCTGCTGCGCCAAGACGGTGCCAATCGGCGCGCAGGACAGGGCCAGCGCCAGGCTCGGCGCGATCGGGAAGCGTCGGGCCATGAAAATCAGGGCGTCGGCGCCGGGATGAAGACGGCGCGCGTCTCGGCCCCGACGAGGGCGAGTTGCGGGGATTTGGCACAGAGTTCCGCCAGCGCGGCGGGCGCGGCTGTCACCTTGTCGGTGTCCAGCAGCGGACGCATCGCACTCCCGGCGAAATAACCCGCCAGCCAGAGCGAGAGCTGGGTGCGGTCGTTCTCGTTCATCGAGACGAAATCGGCACAGCTCGCCCGCGACAGGTCGAGCGCCTCAGCCTGCGCGAGCTGCAGCCCGGCGACCAGGAGGAGCGGGGCGGCGAACAGAGACCGGAGATGCGCGGGCATGGGTGCCTCTTCTGGGACATCGCGGCGAAACGCGGATGAGTCGATTCGACGCGAGTGTGTCGTGTCGCGTCCTGTGCGGCTAGCGGGAAGCCGGCATTCTGCGGCGAAATTCGGGCGATGCCGCCGGAGGCCGCGGCGCGATCGAGAGAAATCGTTCATCCTGCGCGGTATTCAACCCCGCTGCGCGATGCTGCAGCGCGGCAGAGTCTTGCTTCATTCTAAAGCAAGGTCTAATCGACAGCGGCGGCGCGGTGCCGCGTCCGTTTTGAGGCGGGATCGTCCATGCAAGCTCTTCCGGTGCCGTCGCTGCTGAACGACTATCTGCCGCTGGTGATCTTCCTCGGCGTCTCGGCGTTCATCGGCCTGGCGCTGCTGATCGCTCCCTTCGCGATCGCCTATTCGAAGCCGGACCCCGAGAAGCTCTCGGCCTATGAGTGCGGCTTCAACGCCTTCGACGATGCGCGCATGAAGTTCGATGTGCGCTTCTATCTGGTGGCGATCCTGTTCATCATCTTCGACCTCGAAGTCGCTTTCCTCTTCCCCTGGGCGGTCGCTTTCGGCGAGCTCGGCTGGTATGGTTTCTGGTCGATGATGGTCTTCCTGGGCGTGTTGACCGTCGGCTTCGTCTACGAATGGCGCAAGGGTGCGCTCGAGTGGGACTAACTGTCGCCTCGCAGGCGCAAAGCGCGAGGCATATCTGACGGTTACGGTTCACGAGGATACGAGAATGGCAATGACAGCGATCGACCGCGGGAACCCGCTCGTCGCGCCCGCGCCCAAGGGGCTCGTCGGGCCGGACGGCTTGCCGGTCGGCCAGCGCGACCCCTTCTTCACGGCGATCAACAGCGAACTCGCCGACAAGGGCTTCCTCGTCACCGCGACCGACGACCTGATCAACTGGTCGCGCACCGGCTCGCTGATGTGGATGACCTTCGGCCTTGCCTGCTGCGCGGTCGAGATGATGCAGCTCTCGATGCCGCGCTACGATGTCGAGCGCTTCGGCTTCGCGCCGCGCGCCTCGCCGCGCCAGTCGGACGTGATGATCGTCGCCGGCACGCTGACCAACAAGATGGCTCCGGCGCTGCGCAAGGTCTACGACCAGATGCCCGAGCCGCGCTACGTCATCTCGATGGGCTCCTGCGCCAATGGCGGCGGCTACTACCACTACAGCTATTCGGTGGTGCGCGGCTGCGACCGCATCGTGCCGATCGATATCTATGTGCCGGGCTGCCCGCCGACGGCGGAGGCGCTGCTCTACGGCGTGCTACTGCTGCAGAAGAAGATCCGGCGCACGGGCACGATCGAGCGCTAGGCCGTATCCGTCGGTCGGGCCTCGCCCGGCCGGCTCGCGACGGACAGGACAGGGATTGGGCCCAATCCTGCATGAGACGGTCGGGCCAGACCCCACCGTGACGCAGATGGGTCAACGAAGGTGAGATGATGAGCGAAGCGCTCGTACAACTCGGCGAAGAGATCAAGGCGGCGCTGCCGGGCGCGGTCACCGAGGCCGTCGTCGCCTTCGACGAGCTGACCATCCATGCCGAAGCGGCCTCGATCGTCGAGGTGATGAAGACGCTCTGCGGCGACCGCCGCTTCCGCTTCGTCAATTTCACCGACATCGCCGGCGCCGACTATCCCGGCCGCGAGAAGCGCTTCGACATCGTCTACCATTTGCTGGCGCCCTATTCGAACCGCCGCATCCGCGTGAAGGTGCAGACCGACGAGGCGACGCCGGTCCCGTCGATCATCGAGGTCTTCCCGGCCGCGAACTGGTACGAGCGCGAGGCCTATGATTTCTACGGCATCCTGTTCTCGGGCCATCCGGATCTGCGCCGCATCCTCACCGACTATGGCTTCGAGGGTTATCCGCTGCGCAAGGACTTCCCGCTGACCGGCTATGTCGAGGTCCGCTACGACGACGAGCAGAAGCGCGTCGTCTACGAGCCGGTGAAGCTCAACCAGGAATTCCGCAACTTCGATTTCCTCTCGCCCTGGGAAGGGACGGATTACGTCCTGCCGGGCGACGAGAAGGCGAAAACGGTCTGATCGGAGCCGGACATGACCGAGCACAACATCCGGAACTTCTCGATCAATTTCGGCCCGCAGCATCCGGCGGCCCATGGCGTTCTGCGCCTCGTGCTGGAACTCGACGGCGAGATCGTCGAGCGCGTCGATCCGCATATCGGCCTGCTGCATCGCGGCACCGAGAAGCTGATCGAAGCGAAGACCTATCTCCAGGCGATGCCCTATTTCGACCGGCTCGACTATGTCGCGCCGATGAACCAGGAGCATGCCTACTGCCTGGCGGTCGAGAAGCTGATGGGCGTCGAGGTCCCGCGCCGCGGCCAGCTCATCCGCGTGCTCTATTCCGAGATCGGCCGCATCCTCTCCCATCTGCTCAACGTCACCACGCAGGCGATGGACGTCGGCGCGCTGACGCCGCCGCTTTGGGGCTTCGAGGAGCGCGAGAAGCTGATGGTCTTCTATGAGCGGGCCTCGGGCGCGCGCATGCATGCGGCCTATTTCCGGCCCGGCGGCGTGCATCAGGACCTGCCGCCCTCGCTGATCCACGACATCGCCGAGTGGTGCGACCCGTTCCTGCAGACCTGCGACGACCTTGAGGGTCTGCTGACCGACAACCGCATCTTCAAGCAGCGCAATGTCGACATCGGCGTCGTCGATCTCGAGACCTGCTGGAAATGGGGCTTTTCGGGCGTGATGGTGCGCGGCTCCGGCGCCGCCTGGGACCTGCGCAAGTCGCAGCCCTATGAGTGCTATGCCGAGATGGATTTCGACATCCCCATCGGCAAGAACGGCGACTGCTACGATCGCTACTGCATCCGCATGGAAGAGATGCGCCAGTCGGTGCGCATCATGAAGCAGTGCTGCGAGAAGCTGCTCTCGGCCGATGGCGGCGGGCGGATCTCGGCGCTCGACGGCAAGATGGTGCCGCCCAAGCGCGGCGAGATGAAGCGCTCGATGGAAGCGCTGATCCATCACTTCAAGCTCTACACCGAGGGCTTCAAGGTCCCCGAGGGCGAGGTATACGCCGCCGTCGAGGCGCCCAAGGGCGAGTTCGGCGTCTATCTCGTCGCCGACGGCACCAACAAGCCCTACCGCGCCAAGATCAAGGCGCCGGGCTTCGCCCATCTCCAGGCAATGGACTTCATGTGCCGCAAGCACATGCTGGCGGACGTTTCCGCGATCCTCGGCTCCCTCGATATCGTCTTTGGTGAAGTTGACCGCTGATGTCCGTCCGTCGTCTCGCCCCCGATGCCGTCCAGCCCGCCTCCTTCGCCTTCGACGCGGCGAACGAGAACTGGGCCGACCAGCAGATCGCCAAATATCCGGAGGGGCGTCAGGCCTCGGCCGTGATCCCGCTGCTGTGGAAGGCGCAGGAGCAGCATGACGGCTGGCTGCCGCGGGCCGCGATCGAGGCGGTCGCGCGCAAGCTGGGCATGGCGCCGATGCGGGTGATGGAGGTCGCGACCTTCTACACCATGTTCAACCTGCAGCCGGTCGGCGAGCATTTCGTCCAGCTCTGCGGCACCACGCCCTGCGCGCTGCGCGGGGCGGAGGCGCTGAAGAAGGTCTGCCTCGACGTGATCGGTCCGCAATCGACGGTCAGCGCCGACGGCAAGCTTTCCTGGCTCGAGGTCGAGTGCCTCGGCGCCTGCTGCAACGCTCCGATGGCGCAGATCAATTTCGACTATTACGAGGATCTGACGCCCGAGAACTTCAAGGCGCTGCTCGAGGATCTGCGCCATGGCCGCCCGGTCAAGACGGGCTCGCAGATCGGCCGCTCCGGATCCGAGCCGGTCGGCGGCGGCGAGACGCTGAAGGACCCGGCCCTCTATGACGGCTCGGTGATCGGCGCCGGCGACTGGCAGAAGCGCGTCACCGAGCAGCGCAAGGCGGCCGCCGAAGCCGCCGCCGCCAAGGCCGCGGCCGAGGCGGAGGCCAAGAAGGCTGAAGCGAGCAAAACCGACGCGACGCCGGCTGCGGCGACAAAGCCGGCGACGGAGACCGCGGCGCCGGGCCGCCCGAAGCCGTCCGAACCGGGCCAGCCGACGAGCGCCGCCAACGACACCCCGGCCGCCGGTGGCAAGGTCGATGCGAAGTCCGCCGCGGAGTCGGCCAAATCCGCCGGCGCGCCCGCCGACAAGCCGGTGAAGTGAGGTCAGGACGATGCTCGCCGATCGCGATCGTATTTTCACCAATCTCTACGGCCTTCACGACCTCTCGCTGAAGGGCGCCATTGCGCGCGGCGCCTGGGACGGCACCAAGTTCCTGCTGGAGCAGGGGCGCGACTGGATCATCGACGAGATGAAGAAGTCGGGCCTGCGCGGGCGCGGCGGCGCCGGCTTCCCGACCGGGCTGAAATGGTCCTTCATGCCCAAGCAGAACGACGGGCGGCCGCATTACCTCGTCGTCAATGCCGACGAGTCGGAGCCCGGCACCTGCAAGGACCGCGAGATCATGCGCAACGACCCGCATACGCTGGTCGAGGGCTGCCTGATCGCCTCCTTCGCCATGGGTGCCCATGCGGCCTACATCTATATCCGCGGCGAATATATCCGCGAGCGCGAGGCGCTGCAGCGCGCCGTCGACGAGGCCTATGAGGCGAAGCTGATCGGCAAGGACAACGTCCACGGCTATCCCTTCGATCTCTACGTACATCACGGCGCCGGCGCCTATATCTGCGGCGAGGAGACGGCCCTGCTCGAAAGCCTCGAGGGCAAGAAGGGCATGCCGCGGATGAAGCCGCCATTCCCGGCCAATGTCGGCTTGTATGGCTGCCCGACCACGGTGAACAACGTCGAGTCGATCGCGGTGGCACCGACCATCCTGCGCCGCGGCGCGGCCTGGTTCTCGGCGCTGGGCAACCCCAACAATGTCGGCACCAAGCTATTCTGCGTCTCTGGCCATGTGAACAAGCCGTGCAATGTGGAAGAGGTGATGGGCATCACCTTCCGCGAGCTGATCGACCGGCATTGCGGCGGCATTCGCGGCGGCTGGGACAACCTCAAGGCGGTCATCCCGGGCGGCTCCTCGGTGCGCATGGTCCCGGCCGAGCAGATCATCGACACGCCGATGGATTTCGACTCGCTGTCGAAGCTGAAGTCGGGCCTCGGTACGGCGGCCGTGATCGTCATGGACAAGTCGACCGATATCGTCCGCGCCATCGCCCGCATCAGCCATTTCTACAAGCATGAGAGCTGCGGCCAGTGCACGCCCTGCCGCGAGGGCACGGGCTGGATGTGGCGCGTCATGGAGCGCATGGCCGAGGGCCGCGCCCAGAAGCGCGAGATCGACATGCTGCTCGACGTCACCAAGCAGATCGAGGGACACACGATCTGCGCGCTCGGCGATGCCGCCGCCTGGCCGATCCAGGGCCTGATCGCGCATTTCCGTCACGAGATCGAGCAGCGCATCGACGACTATGCCGCCAACCCGCACAGCGAGCCCGTGCGCATGATGGCGGCGGAGTGACGACGATGAGCGAAGAGCCCGACAACATCGTGCTGGTGATGCTTCGGCGCATGGACGCGAAGCTGGACCGTGTCATCGACGATGTCCGGGATCTCAAGGTTCGCATGACGAACGTCGAAGAAGGCTTGGCGAAGGTCGAATTGTCGATCGCCGGCGTGAATCGGCGTATCGACGGGGTTGAAGCGCGGCTGGACCGGATCGAGCGCAGGTTCGATTTGGTCGACATGCCGCACTGAGAGAAAATACGATGACCAAACTCATCATCGACGGCATCGAGGTCGACGTACCCGCCGAATACACGGTCCTGCAGGCCTGCGAGGCGGCGGGTGCGGAGGTGCCGCGCTTCTGCTTCCATGAGCGGCTCTCGATCGCCGGCAATTGCCGCATGTGCCTCGTCGAGGTGAAGGGCGGCCCGCCCAAGCCCCAGGCCTCATGCGCCATCGGCGTGCGCGATCTGCGCCCCGGCCCGAATGGCGAGCCGCCGGTCGTCTCGACCAAGTCGCCGATGGTCAAGAAGGCGCGCGAGGGGGTGATGGAGTTCCTCCTCATCAACCACCCGCTGGATTGCCCGATCTGCGACCAGGGCGGCGAGTGCGACCTGCAGGACCAGGCGATGGCCTATGGCGTCGACACCTCGCGCTATGCCGAGAACAAGCGCGCCGTCGAGGACAAGTATATCGGCCCGCTGGTCAAGACCTCGATGACGCGCTGCATCCAGTGCACGCGCTGCGTCCGCTTCACCACGGAGGTCGCGGGCGGTTCCGATCTCGGCGCCATCGGGCGCGGCGAGGATATGGAGATCACCACCTATCTCGAGCAGGCGATGAGCTCGGAGCTGCAGGGCAATGTCGTCGATCTCTGCCCGGTCGGCGCGCTGACCTCGAAGCCCTACCAGAACAAGGCCCGGCCCTGGGAGCTGTCCAAGACCCAGTCCATCGACGTGATGGACGCGGTCGGCTCGGCCATCCGCGTCGATTCCCGCGGCAAGGAGGTCATGCGCATCCTGCCCCGCCTCAACGAGGCGGTGAACGAGGAGTGGATCTCCGACAAGACCCGCCACATCGTCGACGGGCTGCGCACGCAGCGTCTCGACCGGCCCTATATCCGCGAGAACGGCGCGCTCCGCCCGGCCTCGTGGAACGAGGCCTTCGCGCTGATCGCCGGCAAGGTGAAGGCGGCGAAGCCTGAGAAGATCGGCGCCATTGCCGGCGATCTCGCGGCGGTGGAGGAGCTGTTCGCGCTGCAGAGCCTGATCGGCTCGCTCGGCTCGCCCAATCTCGATGCCCGCCAGGACGGCACCAGGCTGCATCCGAAGTTCGGCCGCGCCAGCTACGTTCTCAATGCTGGCATCGCAGGCATCGAGGAGGCGACCTCGCTGCTGATCATCGGCGCCAATCCGCGCCGCGAGGCGCCGATCCTGAACGCCCGCATCCGCAAGCGCTGGCTGCGCGGCGATTTCAAGATCCAGCTCATCGGCGAGCAGGCCGACCTGACCTATGACTATGATTACCTCGGCGCCGGCACCGACACGCTGGCCGATCTCGCCGGCAAGGCGGAGAAGGCGGGCGAGCGGCCGATGGTGCTGATCGGGCAGGGCGCTCTCGCCCGCGCCGACGGCGAGGCCGTGCTGGCGCTGGCGGCGAAGGCCGCCCAGTCGCTCGGCGCCGTGAGCGAAGGCTGGAACGGCTTCGGCGTGTTGCACACCGCCGCCGCCCGCGTCGGCGCGCTCGATCTCGGCTTCGTGCCGGGCGAAGGCGGTCTCGACGTCGCCGGCATGCTCGCGCCCGGCGCGCTCAATGTGCTGTTCCTGCTCGGCGCCGACGAGGTCGAGGTGCCGGCAGGCGCCTTCGTGGTCTACCAGGGCACCCATGGCGACCGCGGCGCCCACCGCGCCGACGTCATCCTGCCCGGCGCCGCCTACACCGAGAAGTCGGCGACCTATGTGAACACCGAAGGGCGCGTGCAGATGACCGCGCGCGCCACCTTCCCGCCGGGCGATGCCCGCGAGGATTGGGCGGTGCTGCGGGCGCTCTCGGCCGCGCTCGGGAAGACGCTGCCCTTCGACTCGCTGGCCGGGCTGCGCCAGGCGCTCTATGCGGCGCACCCGCATTTCGCCGCGCTCGACACGCTGCAGACGACGGATGCCAGCGGCTTGGCTTCTCTCGCCGGGCTCGGCGGCAAGCTCGACAAGGCGGGCTTCGCCTCGCCCGTCGCGGATTTCTACCAGACCAACCCGATCGCGCGCGCTTCCGCCGTGATGGCCGAATGCTCGGCGCTGGCCTCGGGCCGGCTTCGGCAGGCGGCGGAGTAACCGGCCATGAACTGGGACCTCGTTCTCGATCTCGCGATCATGCTGGGCAAGAGCCTGCTACTGCTGGTCTGCCTGCTCGTCTTCATCGCCTACATCCTGCTGGCGGACCGCAAGATCTGGGCGGCGGTGCAACTGCGGCGCGGCCCCAACGTGGTCGGCCCCTTCGGCCTGTTCCAGAGCTTCGCCGACCTGCTGAAGTTCGCCTTCAAGGAGCCGATCATTCCGTCGGGCTCGAACAAGGGCGTCTTCATCCTGGCGCCCTTCGTCTCCTGCCTGTTGGCGCTCGGCGCCTGGGCGGTGATCCCGGTCGCGCCGGGTTGGGCGATCGCCGACATCAATGTCGGCATCCTCTACATCCTCGCCATCTCCTCGCTCGGCGTCTACGGCGTCATCATGGCGGGCTGGGCGTCGAACTCGAAATACCCCTTCATGGGCGCGCTGCGCTCGGCCGCGCAGATGGTCTCCTACGAGGTCTCGATCGGCTTCGTCATCATCACCGTGCTGCTCTGCGTCGGCTCGCTGAACCTCACCGCCATCGTCGAGGCGCAGAACACCAAGGCCGGCCTGCTGGGCTGGTACTGGCTGCCGCTCTTCCCGATGTTCGTGATCTTCTTCATCTCGGCGCTGGCCGAGACGAACCGCCCGCCCTTCGATCTGCCGGAGGCGGAGTCGGAGCTCGTCGCGGGCTATATGGTCGAGTACTCCTCGACCCCGTATCTGCTGTTCATGCTCGGCGAATACGTGGCGATCATGACCATGTGCGCGCTGACCACGATCCTGTTCCTCGGCGGCTGGCTGCCGCCGTTCCCGATCGCGCCCTTCACCTGGCTGCCGGGCGTGTTCTGGTTCGCGCTCAAGGTCTGCCTGGTCTTCTTCATGTTCGCGATGGTGAAGGCCTTCGTGCCGCGCTACCGCTACGACCAGCTGATGCGGCTGGGTTGGAAGGTCTTCCTCCCGCTCTCGCTGGTCTCCGTGGTGGTGGTCGCCTTCGTGCTGCAGCTGACGGGCTGGGGCCCGGCGCGCTGATGGTTGCGTCCGTCCTCGGCGGGGTGGCCGGGATGGTGGCGGGCGGCGGGCTGTTCTTCGCGGGGTGCTACTTCGCTTGGCGCGGTCAGTGGTTCGGTGCAGTCGACGCGATGTTCGACTTCGCCTGGAACGGGTGGATCTTCGCGGTCTTTCTCGGGGGCCTCCTCGGGAGCCGCGCCGTGCAATGGCTGGGGCTGGTGCCGGGATGAGCATGGCGGGCGCGATCGGAGCCGTCCTCGGCTTCGCGTTGGGGCTGCTGGAATACAGGATCGTGTCGGGCGTCGTCATCGCGGCGCTGCGCCGGACCGATCGTTCGACGACGCAGGCGGAACGCGACGACTACGAGCGCCGCATCCGCGTGCTGAAGCTGGCGCTGGCCGTTCTGATGATCGGTGTCACGCCGGTGCTGGGTTATGTGATCGGCCGGACGCTGTTCGGCTGAGAGGGAAGGACGAAGGCGATGTCGCTCGCACAAGCCGCCAAGGGCCTGCTGCTGAAGGAGTTCGTCGGCGCGTTCGCGCTGTCGATGCGCTATTTCTTCAAGCCGAAGGCGACCATCAACTACCCCTTCGAGAAGAACCCGCAGAGCCCCCGCTTCCGCGGCGAGCATGCGCTGCGCCGTTATCCGAACGGCGAGGAACGCTGCATCGCCTGCAAGCTCTGCGAGGCGATCTGCCCGGCGCAGGCCATCACCATCGAGGCCGGCCCGCGTCGCAACGACGGCACGCGCCGCACCACGCGCTACGACATCGACATGACGAAGTGCATCTATTGCGGCTTCTGCCAGGAGGCCTGCCCGGTCGATGCGATCGTCGAGGGGCCGAATTTCGAGTTCGCCACCGAGACCCGCGAGGAACTGTTCTACGACAAGGACCGGCTGCTCGCGAACGGCGCCCGCTGGGAGCGCGAGATCGCGCGCAACATCGCGATGGACGCTCCCTATCGCTGAGGGTCCGGCAGGCTCAGGGCGCGGTTGTCGCAGCCGGTGGGCCTGACTATAGACGCTCCAAACGACGCCCGGCGAGAGTCGGGCGGCACGGAACACGAGAGCCGCCGGCAGGGGCGGAAAGGCTGACCGAGATGAATGCCGCAGCGGCCTTCTTCTATCTCTTCGCAGGTGTCACCGTCGCCTCGGCGTTCATGGTGGTGGCCTCGCGCAACCCCGTCCATTCGGTGCTCTACCTGATCCTCGCCTTCGTCAACGCGGCGGGGCTCTTCCTGCTGCTGGGCGCCGAGTTTTTGGCGATGCTGCTGATCGTCGTCTATGTCGGCGCGGTGGCGGTGCTGTTCCTCTTCGTCGTGATGATGCTCGACGTCGATTTCGCCGAGTTCCGCCAGGGCTTCCTGAACTATCTGCCGATCGGGGCGCTGATCGGCCTCGTCTTCGCGGTCGAGCTGCTCCTTGTGGTCGGCGCCTGGGTGATCGACCCGCAGATCGTGCGCGCGCCCGTCGCAGCGATCCCATCCGGCATCACCAACACCGAGGCGCTCGGGCGGGTACTCTACACGCAATATGTCTACTACTTCCAGGCGGCGGGCCTCGTCCTGCTCGTCGCGATGATCGGCGCGATCGTGCTGACCCTGCGCGAGCGCGTCGGCATCAAGCGCCAGGACATCGTGCAGCAGAACGCCCGCACCAAGGCGACCGCGATGGACGTCAAGAAGGTGCAGCCGGGCGCGGCCCTGCCGGAGGAGACCGTCTGATGATCGGCCTTGGCCACTATCTCGCTGTCGGCGCGATCCTGTTCACGCTGGGCGTGCTCGGCATCTTCCTGAACCGGAAGAACGTCATCGTCATCCTGATGTCGGTCGAGCTGATCCTGCTCTCGGTCAACCTGAACTTCGTCGCCTTCTCGAGCTTCCTGAACGACATCGTCGGGCAGGTCTTCGCGCTGCTGGTCCTGACGGTGGCGGCGGCCGAGGCGGCGATCGGCCTCGCCATTCTCGTCGTCTACTTCCGCAACCGCGGCACGATCGCGGTGGAAGACATCAACATGATGAAAGGCTGAGGCGCCAGCGCCCGGATCCGCCCCATGTATCACGCGATCGTCTTCCTCCCCCTGATCGGCTTCCTGATCGCCGGCCTCTTCGGCCGGCTGATCGGCGCGCGCGGCTCGGAAATCGTCACCACCTCGCTGCTCGTCGTCTCGGCCGTCCTGTCCTGGATCGCCTTCTTCAATGTCGGCTTCGGCTCGGGCACCACGCGCGTCCAGGTCGCGACCTGGATGTCCTCGGGCGGGCTGCAGGTGGACTGGGCCTTCCGCATCGACACGCTGACCGTGGTGATGCTGGTCGTCGTGAACACCGTCTCCTCGCTCGTGCACCTGTACTCGATCGGGTACATGCACGAGGATCCGCACCGGCCGCGCTTCTTCGCCTATCTCTCGCTCTTCACCTTCGCCATGCTGATGCTGGTGACGGCGGACAACCTGCTGCAGATGTTCTTCGGCTGGGAGGGCGTCGGCCTCGCCTCCTATCTGCTGATCGGCTTCTGGTACCAGAAGCCCTCCGCCTGCGCCGCCGCCATGAAGGCCTTCATCGTCAACCGCGTCGGCGATTTCGGCTTCCTGCTCGGCATCTTCCTGGTCTTCGTGCTGACCGGCTCGGTCGCCTTCGACACCATCTTCCCGCAGATCGCCGGCCTGACCGAGAAGAGCTTCCGCTTCCTCGGCTATGACTGGAACGCGCTGACGCTGACTGCGCTGCTGCTGTTCATGGGCGCGATGGGCAAGTCGGCCCAGTTCCTGCTGCACACCTGGCTGCCGGACGCGATGGAGGGCCCGACCCCGGTCTCGGCCCTGATCCATGCGGCGACCATGGTCACCGCCGGCGTTTTCATGGTGGCGCGCCTGTCGCCGATCTTCGAATACGCACCTGTGGCGCTCACCGTCGTCATCGTCGTCGGCGCGACGACCGCCTTCTTCGCCGCCACGGTCGGCCTCGTTCAGAACGACATCAAGCGCGTCATCGCCTATTCGACCTGCTCGCAGCTCGGCTACATGTTCGTCGCGCTGGGCGTCGGCGCCTATTCGGCCGGCGTCTTCCACCTCTTCACCCACGCCTTCTTCAAGGCGCTGCTGTTCCTCGGCGCCGGCTCGGTCATCCACGCGATGCATCACGAGCAGGACATGCGGAACATGGGGGGACTGCGGAAGCACATCCCGCTGACGGCCGCCGCCATGACGATCGGCACGCTGGCGCTGACCGGCTTCCCGCTGCTCGCCGGCTACTTCTCCAAGGACGCGATCATCGAGAGCGCCTATGCCGCCGTGGCGCATAAGGGCTTCGCGGCGTCTTACGCCTTCGTGCTGCTGGTCGTCGCCGCCTGCTTCACCTCCTTCTACTCCTGGCGGCTCTACTTCATGACCTTCGAGGGCAAGCCGCGCTGGGCCGGCCACGGCCACGACGCGCATGGTCATGCTGATCAGGCTCACGCCGCCCATGGTCACGACGATCACGCCCACGCCCATGCCGCTCATGCGCATGACGACCACCACGGCCATGGCCATGACCACAAGCCGCATGAGAGCCCGCTGGTGATGCTGATTCCGCTCGCCGTGCTCTCGCTCGGCGCGCTGGGCGCCGGATGGGCCTTCAAGGAGGCGTTCATCGGCCACGACTACGAGCACTTCTGGAAAGCCGCGCTCTTCACGGGCAAGGACAACCACATCCTGCACGAGATGCACGAGGTGCCGAAATGGGTGATCTGGTCGCCCTTCGTCGCCATGCTGATCGGCCTGGCGCTGGCGTGGTACATGTATGTCCGCCGGCCTGACGTGCCGGGCAAGCTCGCCGCCGCCAATCCGGTCCTGTACCGCTTCCTGCTCAACAAGTGGTATTTCGACGAGATCTACGACTTCCTGTTCGTGAAGCCGGCGATGTGGATCGGGAAATTTCTCTGGAAGAAGGGCGACGGCTTCGTCATCGACGGCATGGGCCCGGACGGCATCTCCGCCCGCGTCGTCGACGTCACCAACCGGGTCGTGCGGCTGCAGACCGGCTA
Organism: Allobosea massiliensis; assembly: GCF_042655245.1. Lineage (NCBI taxonomy): Bacteria > Pseudomonadati > Pseudomonadota > Alphaproteobacteria > Hyphomicrobiales > Alloboseaceae > Allobosea > Allobosea massiliensis. The sequence goes on from NZ_JBHSLU010000008.1 coordinate 56,882, forward strand.
TCTCTACCACTATGCCTTCGCCATGCTCATGGGCGTCGCGGGCCTGGTGACCTGGTATCTCGTGGCGCGCGGGTGAGATGATGTTCGGTTTCGGAATCCTCACCGGTCTTCTCGTCCTGCCGCTGGTCGGCGCGGCCTTCATCCTGGCGCAGCGTGGCGACCAGGCCTCGGTCGAGTCCAATGCGCGCTATGCCGCGCTCGCCGCCACGGTCGCGACCTTCGTCCTGGCCTGCGTCGCCTGGGCGAAGTTCGACCCCGCCAATCCCGGCTTCCAGATGGTCGAGACCCATGCCTGGGTCTCCGACGCCATCCAGTTCAAGCTCGGCGTCGACGGTTTCTCCTTCCCTTTCGTGGTGCTGACCGCCTTCCTGATGCCGTTCTGCATCCTGGCGTCCTGGCATGCGATCACGAAGCGGGTGCGCGAATACATGGTCGCGTTCCTGATCCTCGAGACGCTGATGATCGGCGTCTTCGTGGCGCTCGACCTCGTGCTGTTCTACCTCTTCTTCGAGGGCGGCCTGATCCCGATGTTCCTGATCATCGGCATCTGGGGCGGCAAGCGGCGCGTCTACGCCTCCTACAAGTTCTTCCTCTACACGCTGCTGGGCTCGGTGCTGCTGCTGCTGGCGCTGATGGCGATGTACTGGAACGCTGGCACCACCGACATCCCGACGCTGCTGGCGCACAAGTTCCCGGCCGGCATGCAGACCTGGCTCTGGCTGGCCTTCTTCGCCTCCTTCGCGGTGAAGATGCCGATGTGGCCGGTCCACACCTGGCTGCCCGACGCCCACGTGGAGGCGCCGACCGCCGGCTCCGTCGTGCTTGCCGCGATCATGCTGAAGATGGGCGGCTACGGCTTCATCCGCTTCTCCATCCCGATGTTCCCGGAGGCCTCGGCCTATTTCGCCTCCTTCGTCTTCGCGCTGTCGGTCATCGCCATCGTTTACACCTCGCTGGTGGCGCTGATGCAGGAGGACATCAAGAAGCTCATCGCCTACTCCTCGGTGGCGCATATGGGCTTCGTCACCATGGGCCTCTTCACCCTGACGCCGCAGGGCATCCAGGGCGCGATGTTCCAGATGGTCAGCCATGGCCTGGTCTCCGGCGCGCTCTTCCTCTGCGTCGGCGTGATCTATGACCGCATGCACACCCGCGAGATCGCGGCCTATGGTGGATTGGTGAACCGAATGCCGGTCTACGCCGTCATCTTCATGGTCTTCACCATGGCCAATGTCGGCCTCCCGGGCACGGCCGGCTTCGTCGGCGAGTTCCTGACGCTGATGGGCGCCTTCCGCGCCAACCCCTGGGTCGCCTTCATCGCCTGCTCGGGCGTCATCCTCTCGGCCGCCTATGCGCTCTGGCTTTATCGCCGCGTCGTCTTCGGCGAACTGGTCAAGCCCGAGCTGAAGGACATCGCCGATCTCGATCGCCGCGAGATGGCGATCCTGGTCCCGCTCGTCCTGCTGACCGTCTGGTACGGCATCCGCCCGGGCACGATCCTGGACGCCTTCGCCGCGCCGACCGAAGCGCTCATCAAGAATTATCAGGCCGCTCTCACCGCCGCGAAAACGGCGATGCTGGTCGTTCAGTAAGGTCTCGCAGGATGGCTCTGCCCGCTCTCGGCCCGGCACTCCCGGAAATCGTCCTCGCCATCGGCGCCATCGCGATGGTGCTGGTCGGCGCGATCCGCGGCGAGAAGGCGACGCGCCTGCTCGAGGGCGTGGCGCTGGCGCTGTTCGCGCTGACGCTCGTCCTGGTGCTGTCTGGCACGGGCCGGGCTCTGACGTTCAATGACGGCTTCATCGCCGACGGCTTCGCCCGCTTCTTCAAGGTGCTGACGCTGCTGGGCGCGGCGGCCGCGATCCTGCTCTCGGCCGACAGCCTGCGCCGCGATGGCTCGATGCGTTTCGAGTTCCCGATCCTGGTCGTGCTCGCCACCATCGGCATGATGATGATGATCTCGGCGAACGATCTCATCAGCCTCTATGTCGGCCTCGAACTGCAGTCGCTGGCGCTCTATGTCGTCGCCGCCTTCGACCGCGACAACGCCCGGTCGACGGAAGCGGGCCTGAAATACTTCGTCCTCGGCGCGCTCTCGTCGGGCATGCTGCTCTACGGGGCCTCGCTGGTCTATGGCTTCACGGGCACGGTGACCTATCCGGGCATCGCCGCGGCCGTGCAGCACGGCCATGCCGGCCTCGGTCTGATCTTCGGCATCGTCTTCATCGCCGCCGGCGTCGCCTTCAAGATCTCCGCCGTGCCCTTCCACATGTGGACGCCGGACGTCTATGAGGGCGCACCGACCCCGGTCGCCGCCTTCTTCGCCTCCGCACCCAAGATGGCGGCGATGGCGATGGTCGTGCGCATCTTCGTCGGCGCCTTCCCGGGCGCGCTGCATGAGTGGCAGCAGATCGTGATCTTCATCGCCATCGCCTCGATGGCGCTCGGCGCCTTTGCTGCGATCGGCCAGACCAACATCAAGCGCCTGCTCGCCTATTCCTCCATCGCCAATATGGGCTACGCGCTCGTCGGTCTCGCGGCCGGCACCGTCAGCGGCGTCCAGGGCGTGCTGGTCTATATGGCGATCTATCTGGCGACGACGCTGGCGGCTTTCGCCTGCGTGCTGCTGATGCGCCGCGACGGCAAGCCGGTCGAGGAGATCGGCGAGCTCGCCGGCCTGTCGCGGACCAATCCCTGGATGGCCTTCGCGCTGTCGATGATGATGTTCTCGTTCGCCGGCATCCCGCCGCTCGCCGGGTTCTGGGCGAAGTTCTACGTCTTCCTCGCCGCGATCGACGCCAAGCTCTACGTGCTCGCCGTGGTCGGCGTCGTCACCAGCGTGATCGGCGCCTATTACTATCTGCGCCTCGTCAAGGTGATCTATTTCGACGAGCCCAAGCCGGCCTTCGAGAAGGGCGACATCGGCGTTCGCGCGGTGCTGCTGATCTCGGCGCTCTTCGTGATGGCGCTGTCGCTGCTGCCGGCCCCGCTGCTGAACTCGGCCGGGGCTGCGGCGAAGTCGCTGTTTTGAGCTTGGCGCTTCCGGGAGCCCTCCTGAACCACCGCCGTCATCCCGGACAAGCGGCAAAGCCGCGCCGATCCGGGATCCATGCCGGAACCGTTCAGGCATGGATCCCGGGTCTCCGCTTCGCTGCGCCCGGGATGACGGCGAGGTGGCCGGATCTGTCATATGCTCGGTGAGGCCGCCCGCGCCGCCGGCTACCGGCTGATCATCCGCGACGAGGTCGGCTCGACCATGGAGGAGGCGCGGCGCGCGCTCCACCAGGGCGACCCCGGCCTGCTCTGGATCGTCGCCCGCAGCCAGAATGCCGGGCGCGGCCGCCATGGCCGGCACTGGACCTCGCCGCCGGGCAATCTCTACGCCAGCCTTCTTCTGGTGAACCCGTGCGAGCCGGCGCTCGCGCCGCAGCTCGGCTTCGTCGCGGGGCTGGCGTTGCACGATGCCGCCGCCCGCGTGACCGGGCTCGTGGCGCCGCGGCTGGCGCTGAAATGGCCGAACGATCTCCTGATCGACGGCGCCAAATGCTCGGGTCTGCTGCTCGAAGGCGAGAGCGGGGCAGGGCGCTTCGCCGTCATCGCGGGCCTCGGCATCAACATCGCGTCCTGCGCGCAAGGGACGCCCTATCCTGCGAGCTTCCTGCGCGCCCATGCGCCCGATGTCACGATCGAGGCGGTGCTGGAGGCGCTGGCGGAGGCCTGGGCACAGCGTTTCGCGATCTGGTGCCGGCCCGGCGGCTTCGGCCCCATCCGAGAGGCCTGGCTGGAGCGGGCGGCCTTCCTCGGCGAAACGATCACGATCCGGCCGCCCTCGGGCGCCGTCACCGGCGTCTTCGTCGGCCTCGACCCCGGCGGCCGGCTGCTGCTCGAGACGTCGACGGGGACACAAACCTTCGATGCCGGCGATCTGTTCTTCGGTGCCGCTGTTGTGGAGGATGCGCCCCGCTGACGGCGCCCCCCGCTTAGGCACATGGGCGACATGCCGCCGCTATGGAGCCCTGCGGCGCCGCGTGTTAGGGCTCCCCCATCCTCCCGGCGTCGCCGGCTGCCGACCAGTCAGGACTCTTCGTGACCCGCTCCAAAGACCAGCTCGTCTTCGTTCCCCTCGGTGGCCTCGGCGAGATCGGCATGAACGCCGCTCTCTACGGCTATGGGCCGGAGGGCAGGCGGAAATGGATTCTGGTCGATTGCGGCCTGTCCTTTGCGGGGCCCGAGGTTCCGGGCGTCGACATCGTCCTGCCGGACCTGCGCTACATCGTCGAGGAGCGGGCCAACCTCCTCGGCATCATCATCACCCATGCCCACGAGGACCATATCGGCGCGCTCGCAGCGCTGTGGCCCTCGCTGCGCGCCCCGGTCTACTGCACGCAATTCGCGGCCGGCCTCCTCGCCACGCGCCGCCTCTCGGAGCCCGGTGCGCCCAAGGTGCCGATGCATACCGTCGCGCAGGGCGGCCGGATCACGCTCGGCCCCTTCGACATCGAGTTCGTGCCGGTCGCGCATTCGATCCCCGAATCGAACGCGCTCGCCATCCGCACCCCCGTCGGCCTCGTCGTCCATACCGGCGACTGGAAGATCGACCCGACGCCCCAGGTCGGTCTGCCGACCGACGAGAAGCGCCTGCGCGAACTCGGCGAGGAGGGCGTGCTGGCGCTGGTCTGCGACTCGACCAATGTCATGCGCGACGGCACCTCGCCGAGCGAGGCGGATGTCGCGGCCAAGCTCAAGGAACTCGTCCATTCCGCGCCGGGCCGCGTGGCCGTCACCACCTTCGCCTCGAACGTCGCTCGTCTGCGGGCGGTGGCCGAGGCGGCGATGGCCGACCAGCGCGAGGTCGTCGTCGTCGGCCGCGCCATGGATCGCGTCATCGATGTCGCGCGCGAATGCGGCTATCTCGATGGCATCCCCGCCTTCCGCTCGGCCGACACCTATGGCTACCTGCCGCGCGACAAGGTCGTCTGCCTGCTCACCGGCAGCCAGGGCGAGCCGCGCGCCGCGCTCTCCCGCATCGCCTCCGACGACCATCCCGAGATCGCGCTCTCGCCCGGCGACCGGGTGATCTTCTCCTCGCGCACGATTCCCGGGAACGAGAAGGCGGTCGGCGCCATCCAGAACGCGCTCGCCCGCGACAACATCGAGATCATCACGGACCGCACCCATCTGGTCCATGTCTCCGGCCATCCGCGCCGCGAGGAGATGGCGCGCCTCTATGGCTGGCTGAAGCCGCAGATCGTGATCCCCGCCCATGGCGAGGATCTGCACCTGTCCGAGCATGCGATTTTCGCCCGCGGGCTCGGCGTGAAGACGGTGGTGCGCGCCGGCAATGGCGATGTCGTCGCGATCGCGCCCGAGGGCGCCGGCAAGATCGACGAGGTCACCCATGGCCGGCTCTACCAGGACGGCAACCTTCTGGTGAACGCACTCGAAAAGACGATTCCCGAGCGCCGCCGGCTGTCCTTCGTCGGCATGATCTCGGTCGCAGTGGCGATCGACGAGAAGGGCGGTCTCGCCGGCGATCCGGAGATCGCGGTGCTCGGCTTGCCGCCCTATACGCGCGACGGCACCGGCTTCGACGAATATGTCGCCGATGCGGTGTCCGAGCTGATCGACGGCATCCCCAAGGCGCGCCGGCGCGACCCCGAAGCGCTGCGCAACGCGCTCGAGCGCGGTCTGCGCAGTGCGGTCAACGAGGAGTGGGGCAAGAAGCCGCTGGTGCATGCGCTCGTGATCGAGGTTTAGGATCGGCCGGAACCAGCAGGGGAGCACCATGATCGGACGCCTCAACCACGTCGCCATCGCCGTGAAGGATCTCGCGGCCGCGACCGCGCTCTATCGCGACACGCTCGGCGCCCGCGTCTCGCAGCCGCTGCCGCAGCCGGAGCATGGCGTCACGGTCGTTTTCGTCGAACTGCCGAACACCAAGGTCGAGCTGCTCGAACCGCTCGGCGCCGAGTCCCCGATCGGCAAGTTCCTCGAGCGCAATGCCGATGGCGGCATCCACCACATCTGCTACGAGGTCGACGACATCCTCGCCGCGCGCGACCGGCTGAAGGCGCAGGGTGCGCGGGTGCTGGGCACGGGCGAGCCGCGCATCGGCGCGCACGGCAAGCCCGTCCTCTTCCTGCACCCGAAGGACTTCACCGGCACGCTGGTCGAACTCGAGCAGGCCTGAGGCGATGGACGCGTCCCCGATCAGCTTCTTCGGCCAGCCGGAGCCCGGTTCGCCGCGGCCCTTCAGCGCGGCGACACGTGCCGGCGGCCTCGTCTTCGTCTCCGGCCATTCCGCACCGCACGATCCCGCCCGCGGCATCCACCGTGGCGAGACGCAGGCAGACGAAGTGCGCAACGCGCTGGCCCATATCGCCGGGATCCTGACGGAGGCGGGCAGCTCGCTCGCACGCGTCGTGCAGATGACCATGCTGATCACCGATCCGGCGGACTATGCCGCCTGCAACGCCGAATATGTGAAGCACTTCCCGGGCGGACTGCCGGCGCGCCACACCGCCCGCTTCGGCGTCCCGACTCAGGCGCGCGTCGCCTTCTCCTGCATCGCGCTGGCGGGCGCCGAGGGAGTTGAGCGCCGATGACCTTCGCCAGCGCCTTTGCCGTCTATTTCGTGATCTGGTGGACCGTGCTCTTCGCGGTGCTGCCCTTCGGCATCCGCAGCCAGGTCGAGAGCGGAGAGGTCGTCGAGGGCACCGAGCCCGGCGCGCCGGCTCTGCCGGGCCTGATGCGGAAGGCCGTCATCACCACGCTGATCGCGGCGGTGGTCTTCCTCTTCGTCTGGTATGGCTGGGCGGCGCTCGACATCTGAGCCCCGGAGCGGAGCGGCGGCGCTGCCTTCGCCGGACAGCAGACAAAGAAAAAGGCAAGGCCGATGCCTTGCCTTCTCTAGTCTGTTTTTACCGCAGTAACGGCGCACATCTTCCTGAGTGCGACTCGTATACTTGGCGGGCGTTTGTCCTCCCGAGACCTGGTCCGCGGCGCTTCGATCAACAAAGCGTGTCCAGCAAGGGTTTGATAACCGATCGCCATACGCTTGTCATCACTTTAGGCAGGCGGAGCCTCAACTTTTTGCAAATTTATTCTGCGCTGCACTTGTGCGGTGCAACATCGTGCTAGAGGGCCCCGCAAGCGCCTTGTTCCGGCCAAAGGATGCCGTTACGACGCCCGCGTTGACAGACACGCCGGTGTCCGGCGGCCCAGGAGACGATCATGCTGCGCAACTCGCTTGCCACCCTCGCTTTTCTCGCCTCGCTCGGCCTCGCGGCGGCCCCCGTCGGCGCCCAGACGCCGGACCCCGCCAACACCCTGATCCTCGAGACCAAGGACGGGCCGGTGACGATCCGCCTGCGGCCCGATCTCGCGCCCAAGCATGTCGAGCAGATCAAGACGCTGACCAAGCGCGGCTTCTATGACGGCATCGTCTTCCACCGCGTCATCGACGGCTTCATGGCCCAGACCGGCGATCCGACGGGCACGGGCACCGGCGGCTCCGACCTGCCCAACATCAAGGCCGAGTTCACGCCCACCCCCTACAAGATCGGCTCGGTCGGCATGGCCCGCTCGCAGTCCCCCGATTCGGCGAATTCGCAGTTCTTCATCTGCTATGAGGGCTGCGGCTCGCTGACCGGCCAGTACACCCTCTTCGGCGAGGTCGTTTCGGGCATGGAGGCCGTCCGCAAGATCAAGAAGGGGGCTCCCGGCAGCGGCATGGTCAGCGGCCCCGACAAGATCATCCGCATGCGTCTCCAGTCGGACGCGAAGTAACCCGATGGCGGGCAGGGCGCAGCGCGCCGTCGGCGGTGCGCTCGCCCTCGCTCTGCTCGCGCTCGCGGCGGACGGGGCCGTTGCCCAGGGTACGACCGATCTCGGCCTGCCACCGGCATCGGGATCGCAGAACCCGGTCCTGCCGCCACCCTCCGGGTCGCAGAACCCGGTGCTGCCGCCCCCCTCGGGCCAGCGCTACCTTCCCGGCGTCGGTGGCCGCTTCGGCGGCGATGCCGACGGGCCGGGTGCCGCGATACGACCGGTCCCGTCGGCGCCACGTCCGGGCAGCGGCGAGATCGGTGTGGTCGGCACCGTCGAGCCGGCGATGAAGTCGCCCGACGGCGGCGCGCTCGACCGCCTCGCCGACATCGCCCCGGCACTGCGGCGCTGCTGGACTCCGCCCGCGATGGATGGTCCCGAAAGCGGTGCGATGGCGACGGTGCGCTTCAGCCTGCGCCGCGACGGCTCGCTCTTCGGGCAGCCGCGCGTGACCTGGCAGACGCAGAACACCGAGTCCGATCTGCGCCGTCGTTTCACCGACTCCGTCGTTGCGGCCGTTCGCAGCTGCACACCTATGAGGTTGTCGCCGCAGCTCGGAGCCGCTATCGCGGGGCGACCCTTGTCCATCCGCTTCCACGGCCGCGCGCCGTCTAATGAAAGGCCGATCTGATGTCGCTCGATCCCGAGAACACCCTCGTCATGGAAACCACCAAGGGCAAGGTGGTGATCAAGCTGCGCCCCGACCTCGCGCCCAAGCATGTCGAGCGCATCAAGCTGCTCGCGCGCGAGGGCTTCTATGACGGCATCGTCTTCCACCGCGTCATCGACGGCTTTATGGCCCAGGTCGGCTGCCCGCACGGCACCGGCACCGGCGGCTCGAAGCACCCGGACCTGGCGCAGGAGTTCAACGCCGAGCCGCATGTCCGCGGCATCTGCTCGATGGCCCGCGCCCAGAACCCGAACTCGGCCAACAGCCAGTTCTTTATCGTCTTCGAGGACGCCCGCTTCCTCGACAAGCAGTACACGGTCTGGGGTCAGGTCGTGGAAGGCATGGAGAATGTCGACAACATCAAGCGCGGCGAGCCCGTGCGCGACCCCGACTCCATCGTCTCGATGAAGGTGATGGCCGACGCGGCCTGACATCGCCGTGGATGTCGGGCTCTTCGACTTCGACCTGCCCGAAGACCGCATCGCGCTGAGGCCCGTCAGCCCGCGCGATGCGGCGCGGCTGCTCGTCGTCCGGCCCGATGCCCCGCAGCCCTTCGAGGATCGCGGCATCCGCGATCTCGTCCAGCTGCTGCAACCCGGTGACGCGCTCGTCCTGAACGACACGCGCGTCATCCCCTCGCGGCTCTATGGCCGCCGCCGACGGGGCGAAGCCTCCGCCCGCATCGAGATCATGCTGCACAAGCGCGAGGCGGCCGATCGCTGGCGCGCCTTCGCGCGACCGGCCAAGAAGCTGGCGCTCGGCGAGACCGTCACCTTCGGCGACGAATCCGAGAGCAGCGCCTGCGAGCTCGGCCGCCTTCAGGCCGAGATCGTCGCCAAGGCGGAGGGCGGAGAGGTCGAGCTGCGCTTCGCGCTTGCCGGTCCGCATCTCGACGAGGCCATCGCCCGCCTGGGTGAGTTGCCGCTGCCACCCTATATCGCGGGCAAGCGCGCGACCGATGCCGCCGATGCGCAGGACTACCAGACCATGCATGCCAGCAAGGACGGCGCCGTCGCGGCGCCGACGGCCGGACTGCACTTCACGCCCGAGCTCGTGGCCGCGCTGGAGGCGAGGGGTGTCACCCGTCATCTCGTCACGCTCCATGTCGGCGCCGGCACCTTCCTGCCGGTGAAGGCCGAGGATACTCAAGACCACCGCATGCACGCCGAATGGGGGACGATTGCCCCCGAGACGGCCGCAGCCCTCAATGCCGTGCGGGCGAGAGGCGGGCGCATCGTCGCCGTCGGCACCACCTCGCTGCGGTTGCTCGAAAGCGCGACCGGCGAAGACGGCGTCATCCAGCCGTTTTCGGGCGACACCGCGATCTTCATCACGCCGGGCTACCGTTTCCGCGCGGTCGATCTGCTGCTGACCAATTTCCACCTGCCGCGCTCGACGCTGTTCATGCTCGTTTCCGCCTTCTGCGGCCTCGACGTGATGAAACGGGCCTACGCCCATGCGATCGCGCAGAACTATCGCTTCTACTCCTACGGCGACGGCAGCCTGCTGCATCGGGCCCAGCCGGGCTCCCCCTAACTGCCAGCCTGATGACGAATGCGTCGTCGGACCCAGGAAAATCCTGTTCCGGCTCGCCATTGCCGGGTGGAAATGCTACCGGGCAGCACCACACAGGATATCTGACGGACCATGGCCGATATTTTCCGCGAGATTGACGAGGAAGTGCGCCGCGACAAGGCGGCGGAGCTCTGGAAGAAATATGGCTGGCTCGTCACGGGCCTGGCCGTTCTCGCGGTTGCGGCCGTGGCCGGCTGGCAGTTCTGGCTTTACCGCGAGCAGCAGGCCTCGCAGGTCGTCGGCGCCCGGCTCGAGGCGGCCCTCAAGGCCTCGCGCGACGGCAACGGGACCGAGGCCGAGACGATCCTCGGCGAACTCGCTGCGAACGCGCCGGCGGGGTACCGCCAGATCGCCCGCTTCCGCCTCGCGGCCGAGACGGCCAAGCGCGATGCTGCCGCCGGAGCGACTGCCTTCGACCAGATCGCGGCCGACGGTTCGCTGGGGCAGCTCTATCGTGATCTCGCCCGCTTGCGGGCCGGCATGCTGCGCGTCGATCTCGTGCCCTTTTCCGAACTGCGGACGGCTCTGGAGCCGCTGGCGACGCCGCAGGGGGCCTGGCGCCACTCGGCCCGCGAATTCCTCGGCATCGCCGCGCTCAAGGCCAATCTCTTCGAGGATGCCGGCCGCTGGTTCGATGCCATCGTCACCGACCCGCAATCCCCCGCCGTCCTGCGCCAGCGCACCGAACTCTACCTCGCTCTGGTGCGTGGCGGGCCGGTCGAGACGAAGAACTGACGATCGCGGGCAAGTCGCCAAAAACGAGACTCGACGCCGTCATCCCGGGCGACCGCTGGTCGACCCGGGATCCATGCCTGAGCCTGCCCGTGCTGCGTTCCGGCATGGATCCCGGATCGGCGCCGCTTCGCGGCTTGTCCGGGATGACGGCGTAACGGAATATGCAATCAGAATGACCGCCACTGTCGCCATCATCGGCCGTCCCAATGTCGGCAAGTCGACGCTGTTCAACCGGCTCGTCGGCAAGAAGCTCGCTCTGGTCGATGACCGGCCGGGCGTGACGCGCGACCGCCGTGAGGGCGACGCCGCGCTCGGCCATCTGCGCTTCACCATCATCGACACGGCGGGGCTGGAAGAGGCCGATCCCGGCTCTCTCGCCGGCCGCATGCGCGCCCAGACCGAGGTGGCGATCGCCCAGGCCGATGTCATCCTGTTCATGATCGACGCCAGGCTCGGCCTGACGCCGATGGACCAGCCCTTCGCCGACCTCGTCCGCAAATCCGGGAAGCCCGTCATCCTGCTGGCCAACAAGGCGGAGGGGAAGAAAGGCCTGGACGGCATTTTCGAAGCCTATTCGCTCGGCCTCGGCGATCCCGTGCCCTTCTCGGCCGAACATGGCGAGGGCACCTCCGACCTGCTCGAGGCGCTGGCGCCTTTTGTCGATGTCGAGCCCGAGGAAGACGAGCCCTTCGACGAGAGCTATGGCGACAAGCGCTGGGTCGATGCCCCCGCCGCCGCGCCGGAGGGCGAGGAGGAGGGCGCCTATGACGACCCGAGCAAACCGCTCCGGGTCACCATCATCGGCCGCCCCAACGCCGGCAAGTCGACGCTGGTCAACCGCATGATCGGCGAGGACCGGCTGCTCGTCGGCCCCGAGGCCGGCATCACCCGCGACACGATCTCGGTCGACTATGAATGGCGCGGCCGCCCGGTGAAGCTGTTCGACACGGCGGGCATGCGCAAGCGCGCCCGCATCGAGGAAAAACTCGAGAAGATGTCGGTGCAGGATTCGCTGCGTGCGATCCGCTTCGCCGAGGTCGTCGTGGTGCTCCTCGACGCCACCATCCCCTTCGAAAAGCAGGACCTGACGCTGGTCGACCTGACCGAGCGCGAAGGCCGCTGCGTCGTCATTGGCCTCAACAAATGGGACCTGGTGGCCGACAAGAACGGCCTCCTCGCCGAGCTGAAGGAGAAGGCGAGCCATCTCCTGGCGCAGGTGCGCGGCGTGCCGATCATCCCGCTCTCGGGCCTGGCCGGCGAAGGCATCGACCGGCTGATGCAGGCCGTCTTCACCGCTTATGAGGTCTGGAACCGCCGCATCTCGACGGCCAGGATCAACCGCTGGCTCGAAGGCGTGCTCTCGGCCCATCCGCCTCCGGCCGTGGCGGGGCGGCGCATCAAGATCCGCTACATGACGCAGGCCAAGGCGCGCCCGCCGACCTTTGCACTGTTCGGCAACCAGCTCGACCATCTGCCGGTGTCCTACACCCGCTATCTGGTCAACAATCTGCGCGAGGCCTTCGATCTGCCGGGCACGCCGATCCGCCTGCACACCCGCGGCGGCGACAACCCCTACGACAGGAACAAGCGCGCCGGGTGACGATCCCGCGTGTCATTCTCGGGCGAAGACCCGAGAATCTGCGGCAAGAGACGCTCGGGTCTTCGCCAGAGCATGACGCGTGAACCTCAGCCCGGCATCTGCGGGCTGAGCACCTTGCCCTGCGGGAAGTCGAAGATCTTGCCACTCTCGGCCCAGTTCGGCGAGGCGATGGCGACCAGATGCGGCGCCAGCTCCTCCGGCGTCTTCAGCGTCAGCGGGTCTTCGCCCGGCATCGCCTCAGCCCGCATGCGCGTGCGCAGCGGCCCCGGATTGACCAGCATCACCTTGAGCGGCGTCGTCGCCGTCTCGGCGGCATAGGTGCGCCCCATCGCCTCGACGGCCGCCTTGGAGATCGAATAGGGGCCCCAATAGGCGAGGCATTTGTGGGCTGCGCCCGAGGACATCAGGATGACGCGTCCGGAATCGGAGGCCTGCAGCGCGGGCTCGACCGACTTCAGCAGCCGCCAGTTCGCCGTGACATTGGTGTCGAACACCTTGGCCCACTCCTTGGGCGAGGCATGGGTCAGCGGCGAGAGCGGGCCGAGGATACCGGCATTGGCCAGGAGGATGTCGAGCTTGCCCCAGCGCTGCAGCAGGGCCGGGCCGAGCTTCTCGACCGCCGGAGCGTCGCCGAGATCGAGCGGGACCAGCGTGGCGCTGCCGCCTTCGGCCCGGATCTCGTCGTCCAGTTCCTCGAGCGCACCGCTGGTCCGCGCCAGTGCGACGACATGGGCGCCGGCTTTGGCGAAGGCGAGCGCCGCCGCCCGACCGATCCCGCGCGAGGCGCCGGTGACGAGCGCGACGCGCCCGGAAAGAGGTTGGGTCATTCCTGGTCCCCCGTGCCCACATCCGCAGCCCTCATCCTGAGGAGCGCCGAAGGCGCGTCTCGAAGGATGTCCTAATGGGGCTCCGGAGAAATCTGGATCATCCTTCGAGACGCCGCGTTCCGCGGCTCCTCAGGATGAGGGCTGCGGAGAGACCGGCCTCTCGATCAGCCAGCCTCGGCCAGCAGCGAGATCTGCTGCTTGGCGCTCTCGCCGATCACGTCGGTCAGCGAGGTCGGATAATCGCCGGTGAAGCAGTGATCGGTGAATTGCGGCCGGATCGGATCGCGCCGCTCATGGCCCATGGCGCGATAGAGCCCGTCCACCGAGATGAAGGCCAGCGAATCGGCGCCGACGAATTCGCGCATCTGCTCGAGCGAATGCGTCGCCGCCAGCAGTTTCTCGCGATCGGGCGTGTCGATGCCGTAATAGTCGGGATGCGTGATCGGCGGCGAGGAGATGCGGAAATGCACCTCGCGCGCCCCGGCCTCGCGCATCATCTTCACGATCTTGAACGAGGTCGTTCCTCGCACGATCGAGTCGTCGACGAGCACGATGCTCTTGCCCTCGACCACCGAGCGGTTGGCCGAATGCTTCAGCTTGACGCCGAGCTCGCGCACCTTCTGCGTCGGCTCGATGAAGGTCCGGCCGACATAGTGGTTGCGGATGATGCCGAGCTCGAAGGGAATGCCGCTCGCCTGCGCATAGCCCAGCGCCGCCGGAACGCCGGAATCCGGCACGGGCACGATCACGTCGGCCTTTGCCGGAGATTCCAGCGCCAGCTGCGCGCCCATCGCCTTGCGGCGCTCATAGATGCTGCGCCCCTTCACGATCGAATCGGGGCGGGCGAAATAGATGTATTCGAAGATGCAGGGCCGCTCGGGCACCGCCGGGAAGGGCTTGTGGCTCTCGATGCCGCTCTCCGAGATGACGACCACCTCGCCATTCTCGATCTCGCGGATGAAGCGTGCGCCGATGATGTCGAGCGCGCAGGTCTCCGAGGTCAGGATGGGGGCGCCGTCGAGTTCGCCCAGCACCAGCGGGCGGATGCCGAGCGGATCGCGCGCGCCGATCAGCTTCTTGTTGGTGATGCCGACGAAGGCATAGGCGCCCTCGATCTGGCGGATCGCCTCGACGAAACGGTCGATGAAGCGCGGCTTGCGGGAGCGCGCCACGAGATGCAACAGCACCTCGGTGTCGGAGGTCGACTGATAGATCGCGCCGTCGCGGACGAGGTTGCGGCGCAGCGTCAGGCCGTTGGTCAGGTTGCCGTTATGAGCGACCGCGAAGCCGCCGCCATGCAGCTCGGCGAAGAGCGGCTGGACGTTGCGCAGGATGGTTTCGCCGGTGGTCGAGTAGCGGACATGGCCGACGGCCTGCGACCCCTTCAGCTTGTCGATCACGGCCGCTTCCGAGAATGCATCGCCGACGAGGCCGAGGCGGCGCTCGGAATGGAAACGCCCACCATCGAAGGTGACGATGCCCGCCGCCTCCTGGCCGCGATGCTGGAGCGCGTGCAGGCCGAGCGCGGTCAGCGCCGCCGCATCGGCATGCCCGAAGATGCCGAAGACGCCGCATTCCTCGCGCAGCCGGTCGGCATAGGGATCGAAGGCGGCCTCGTTTGCCGAAGCCTTCATCGAGGATTCTGCGACCATGTCTGGGCTCCTGGCGGCGGGACGAGGGGCTTCTAGGCGCGAATTAAGGGCGAGTTGGGGCAGGGGCGGCGCGCGTGCCGTCGATGGCCCGCTGCAGGGCCTGGCGGTCGGTCGCGCTCGGGGCATCTGTGCGGCGCTGCGGGTCCGCGCCGGGGGTGGCGGGCTGGCGCGGCTCTTCGGCCGGGGCTTCCGTCGGCTCCGGGCCGGATTTCGGCTTCAGCAGCGTCTTCAGGAAGTCGGCGTTGACGTCCTGCGGCAGCATGGTGATCAGCGAGCGCCCCGTTTCCTCGAGCATGGGCTTGGCCTTGGCGTCGCGCGCCCAGGGCGGCATCTTGTCGGCGCCGACCAGCGCCGCGAAGAACAGGTAGCCGATCACGGCCAGGAGCAGCCCGCGCCCCGCGCCGAAGACGAAGCCGAGCGTGCGGTCGAGCGCGCCGATGCGCGAATCGAGCACGAAATCCGAGATCCGCGCCGTCACCAGCGACACCACGATCAGCGTCACCAGGAACAGCGAGGCGATCGCCGCGATCAGCGCGATCGTGTCGTTCGGGATGTACTGCTTCATGATCGGCAGCAGCTGCGGATGGAAGATCCAGGCGACGGCGGCCGCCGCGGCCCAGGACGCGATGGCGAGCACCTCGCGCGTCAGCCCGCGCACCGCCGCCAGCAAAGCCGAGATCAGAATCACGCCGATGACGACGAGATCGAGAATGGTCACAGGCATGGATGAGCCGCTTCGTTATGGTCTCGGAATGGCCTGCAACAGATGGGCTGGCCGCATCGCGTTTGCTATACGCGCTCGCGCCCGCGGCGTCACTATTGTGACGGGCTCATTTCACATCCCGGCGAGGCGCGCGCGCGGCGATATCGGCAACGAGTTCCGTGACATGGCCGAAGCGTCGTAGCGCAAGACCGCCGCCGTCGCCGGCATCGGCGCCGCCCGCCGGCATCAGCGCCGCCTCGAAGCCGAGCTTGGAGGCCTCTCGCAGCCGCGCCGCCGCGACCGAAACGGGCCTGATCGCCCCCGACAGGGCGATTTCGCCGAAATAGACCGATTCGGGCGGCAGGATCGCGCCCGTCAGCGAGGAGACGAGAGCCGCCGCCACCGCCAGATCGGCGGCCGGCTCGTTCACGCGCAAACCGCCAGCGACGTTGAGATAGACGTCATGCTGCCCCAGCCGCAGCCCGCCATGCGTCTCGAGCACGGCCAGCACCATCGACAGGCGGCTGTTCTCCCAGCCGACCACGGCGCGCCGCGGCGTGCCGAGCGAGGTCGGCGCGACCAGCGCCTGGATCTCGACCAGCACCGGCCGCGTGCCCTCGATGCCGGCGAAGACCGCCGCGCCCGGTGCGGCCTGGTCGCGCCCGGCCAGGAACAGCGCGGACGGGTTGGAGACTTCGGACAGGCCCTTGCCGGTCATCTCGAAGACGCCGATCTCGTCGGTGGCGCCGAAGCGGTTCTTCTGCCCGCGCAGGATGCGGAAGGCGTGCGCGCCTTCGCCCTCGAAGGACAGCACGGCGTCGACCATGTGCTCGACGACGCGAGGCCCGGCGATCTGCCCGTCCTTGGTGACGTGGCCGACCAGAATCATGCAGGCGCCGCTGGTCTTGGCATGGCGGATCAGCGCCTGGGCCGAGCCGCGCACCTGCGTCACGGTGCCCGGCGCGCTCTCGACCTCGCCGGACCACATGGTCTGGATCGAATCGATCACGACGAGGGCTGGCCGCAGCCCCTGACCGAGCGTCGCGACGATGTCCTCGACATTGGTTTCGGCCGCGAGTTCGACCGGCGCCTCCGACAGCCCCATGCGCTCGGCGCGTAGCCGCACCTGCCCGGTCGATTCCTCGCCCGAGACGTAGACGACGCGACGGCCCGCCGAGGCGAGCGCCGCGCAGGCCTGCATCAGCAGCGTCGACTTGCCGATGCCGGGGTCACCGCCGATCAGCAGCACGGAGCCCGGCACGAAGCCGCCGCCCGTGACGCGATCGAGTTCACCGATGCCGGAGACGATGCGCGGTGCATCCTGCGTCTCGCCCTTCAGCCCTTCCAGCGCGAAGACGCGTCCGCGCGCCCGGCCGGACGAGGCCCCGCGCGCGCCGGGCACCGGGGCCGCCTGCGCCTCCTCGGACAGAGACGACCAGGTGCCGCAGGCGTCGCACTTGCCCTGCCAGCGGTGATAGACCGCGCCGCAGGCCTGGCAGATATAGGTGGGGCCGCGCTTGGCCATCGCTAACCTGTCATTCCGGGGCTTCGCTTCAGCGAAGAACCCGGAATCCACGACCGGCTGTGCGCTTCCCACCGGGGTCGACAAAGGTCGAGGCCCGTCACGGGTTCCGGGTTCACGGCTGCGCCGTGCCCTGGAAGGACACCGGAGCCGCTCACCTCAAACCCCGACATAGCGCCGCGCATGGCGCCGGCCGAGGCTGGTCAGGATCTCGTAGCCGATCGTCTTGGCCCCCGCGCCGACCGTCTCCAGATCGAGCGCGCCGCCGATCAGCGTCACCGGCTCGCCGCGCCGCGCGGCGTTCTCCGGCGCCTCGGTGACGTCGAGGATGATCAGGTCCATCGAGACCGAGCCGACGAAGGGGCAGGGGACGCCTCCCACGAGCGCGGTTCCGCCGGGCACCGTATCGGTGCCGCTGGCGTTGCGCGGATAGCCGTCGGCATAGCCGAGGCAGATGGTGGCGAGGCGGCTGCGGCGCTTCGCGGTCCAGCGGCCATTATAGCCGACCTGCGTCCCTGCCTCGACGTCGCGCAGCTGGATGATGCGCGACTGCAGCGAGACGACCGCCTGCATCGGGTTGGGCTGGCCGGGCGTCGGGTTGCCGCCATAGAGCGCATAGCCCGGGCGGGTCAGCTGGTAGGCCGGGCAGCCTTTCAGGAAATGCCCCGACGAATTCATCAGCGAGGCCGGCAGCTCCGGGAACGCCGCGGCGATCCCGGCAAAGGCCGCGATCTGGCGCGCATTGGCCGGATCGCCCTCGTCCTCGGAAGCGGCGAAATGGGTCATCAGCAGGCCGACACCCGCCGCATCGACGAGCTCGGACCCGTCTCCGGCGAGCGACAGCGCCTCGTCCGGCGCCAGCCCCAGCCGGTTCATGCCTGAGTCGACATGCAGCGCCGCCGGCCTGACCGCGCCACTGCCCTGCCGGAAGGCGGCCCATTCCTGCAATTCCGCGACGGAGCCCAGGACCGGTGACAGGTCGTGGCGGGCGAAGGCGGCGCTTTGACCGGGCAGGAGGCCGTTGAGGACGTAGATCGTCGCCTCGGCGGCGACGGCACGCGCGCGGACGGCCTCCGAGAGATGCGCGACGAAGAAGCTGCGGCAGCCGGCGCGCGACAGCGCCGTCACGGCGGGCTCGATGCCGATGCCATAGGCGTCGGCCTTGACCACCGCGCCGGCCTCCGTGCCGGCGCGGGCGCCGAGCGCGCGCCAGTTGGCGACGAGCGCCCCGAGATCCAGGGTGAGGAGCGTGCCGCGGGTCTCGGCCTCGGGCGTATCGAAAGGGCTCATTCGCGGTCAGGCAGCCTCAGTTCGTCGGCCCGGTCGGAGAAGCGCGTCACATCGGCGTCGAACTGCAGCGCGATCGTCCCGGTCGGGCCGTGGCGCTGCTTGCCGATGATCAGCTCGGCCACGCCATGCGCGGCCTCCATCTCGATCTGCCACTTGTTGTGTTCCTCGGTGCCGGGACGCGGCTCCTTGCCCTTGAGGTAGTACTCCTCGCGGTAGACGAACATGACCACGTCGGCGTCCTGCTCGATCGAGCCGGACTCGCGCAGGTCGGAGAGCTGGGGGCGCTTGTCGTCGCGGCTTTCGACCTGTCGCGAGAGCTGGGACAGCGCGATGATCGGCACCGACAGCTCTTTCGCGAGCGCCTTCAGGCTGGTCGTGATCTCGGTCAGCTCCTGCACGCGGTTCTGGCCGTTCTTGGCCGAGCCCGACAGCAGCTGGAGATAGTCGATGAACAGGACGTCGAGGCCCTTTTGGCGCTTCAGCCGGCGCGCCCGGGCGACGAGCTGGGCGATCGAGATGCCGCCGGTCTGGTCGATATAGAGCGGCAGCTTCTCGATCTGCGCCGCGACGTCGGTCAGCCGCGCGAACTCGGCCTCGGTGATGCGGCCCTGCCGGATCTTGTAGGAGGAGATGCCCGACTGCTCGGCGACGATACGCGTCGCCAGCTGGTCGGCCGACATTTCGAGCGAGAAGAAGGCGACGATGCCGCCATCGACCGTCTTGATCGTGCCGTCTGTCTGGCGCTCGCCGCGCCAGGCCTTGGCGATGTTGAAGGCGATGTTGGTCGCCAGCGACGTCTTGCCCATGGCGGGGCGGCCGGCGAGCACGATCAGGTCGGAGGGCTGCAGCCCGCCCATGCGCTGGTCGAGATCGCGGAGGCCGGACGAGATGCCCGAGAGGCCGCCGGCGCGCTGATAGGCATTCGCGGCCATGTCGATGGCGGTGTAGAGCGCCGCGTCGAACTTCTGGAAGCCGCCCTCGTAGCGGCCCTTTTCCGCCAGCTCGTAGAGCTTGCGCTCGGCCTCCTCGATCTGCTCGCGCGGCGCCATGTCGACGGGCGCGTCATAGGCGACATTGACCAGATCCTCGCCGACGCCGATCAGCTGCCGCCGGATCGCCAACTCATAGATGGTGCGGCCATAGTCGCCGGCATTGATGACGGTCGTCGCCTCCGCGGCCAATCGCGCCAGATACTGCGAGGCGGTCAAGCCGCCCAGATCCATCTCGCCGACGAAGGTTTTCAGCGTGATCGGCGTGGCGATCTTGCCGGCGCGGATCAGGCTCGCGGTCAGCTCGAAGATGCGCTGGTGGATCGGCTCGAAGAAATGGTCCGGCAGCAGGAAATCGGAGACGCGGTAGAAAGCGTCGTTGTTGACCAGGATCGCGCCCAGCAACGCCTGCTCCGCCTCGATGTTGTGCGGCTGGACGCGGTATTCGGCCTCGCGGGTTTCGAGGCGGGTGACGAGGGCGGTTGCTGTGGCCATGAGGGCGCGAATGTCTCGGGTCTGCGGCTATCCGACTCTGCGCTTACTCTACCACTCTGACGGATCATGCCAGCAGCGATTGGACGATCCACGCCTTTGCACAGGCTGCAACGAAAAAGGGCGCCGCGTTGCCGCGGCGCCCTTGACTTGACGAAGCGAGCGATCGGCTCAGCGGTCGTCCTCGCCGGCTTCCGCCAGCGCCGCACCGACCTCGAGGCCGAGATCGTCGAGGTCGAACTCCTCGCGGGCCGTGACGTTCTCGCCGCGGACCTGGCGCTCGGCTTCCTCGGCCGAACGGGCGACGTTCACGGTGACGGTGACCGAGACTTCCGGATGCAGGACGACCGGGACGGTGTGCAGGCCGAGCGTCTTGATCGGCGCGTTCAGCGTGATCTGGCTGCGCGAAACGTGGAAGCCCTCGGCGGTCAGCGCCTCGGCGATGTCGCGGGTCGAGACCGAGCCGTAGAGCACGCCCGACTCGCCCGACTGGCGCAGCATCACGACGCTCAGACCGTCCAGGCTCTCGGCGACCGACTCGGCTTCCGACTTCAGCTCGAGATTGCGGGTCTCGAGCTCGATCTTCTGGCTCTCGAAGCGCTTCTTGTTCTCCTCGGTCGCGCGCAGAGCCTTGCCGCGGGCGAGCAGGTAGTTGCGGCCGAAGCCGTCGCGGACGCGCACGACGTCGCCCATCTGGCCGAGCTTGGCGACGCGTTCGAGCAGGATCACTTCCATGGTGTTGTCTCCTTTGAGAGCGGTTCGAAATTGAAGATCAGGCCTGGGGAGGCGGGGGAGGCATCGCGGCCCGCTTGCGCAGCCCGAGAAGGGTGTCGATCATGCCGGCGAGCGCCAGCAGCGGCGTCAGCACGGCCTGCATCACGATCAGCGCGACATAGACGCTGATCAGCATCGGCGTGCGCCAGGTCTGGCCGCGCGAAAGGTCGTGCAGCATCGCGAGGCCGGAGAACATGAAGGCGGCGAGCAGCGCGCCGACCAGCGAGGCGCCGGCGAGGCCGACGAACCCGTCGAGCATGGCGGTGACCAGACCCACCGCCAGAAGCGGCAGCGCCGTGCGCGGCAGCGTCGTCGAGGGAATAAATGGCCAGGGCCGCGGCAGACGGCCGGAGAACTGCACCGTCTTGGCGGCCAGCCAGAGATTGGCGGTGATGGTGGTGACGATCGAGGCGGCGATGCCGAGCGGCACGGCGCGCACCAGCAGCGGCGTGATATCGGCCGAGAGATCGGCGGCGGTCTTCCCCTGCGGCAAGGTCAGCATCTTGCTGCGCACCATCTCCGCCAGGAGATTATCGACGATCCGCGCGATGACGGCGCGGTAGGTTTCGTAATCGGTTGTCATCACCAGGGCGCTGGCGACGCTGGCGAGCGTCGCCGTGCCGGCGATCCAGACCATCAGGTGCCCGAGCGGGTACCATTCGACGGCACCGCTCTCGTCGGAGCGCGCCAGCAGCGCCAGATAGGCGATCCACCAGGCCGGCAGTGCGATGATGCAGGCGAAGGCGAAGCCGGCCGGGAGGCTCAGGCCTAGCGTCACGGCGAGCGCGCCCGCGGCGGAGGCATAGAGCCCGGCGCGGTGGTTCCAACCGAGCGCGGCGATGAAGATCGGAAGCGGGGCGGCCGAATACAGCAGCACGGCCAGCGGCGATCCGGTGATCACCACTGAAAAGAGCAGGGCCGCTACGAGGCCCGCGCCGATGCCGACGGCCGGAATCATTCTCTGTCCTGCTGTCCCGCTGCTCCCGGGCCTATCGGCCGGGCAGGGTGAGAGGCTTTTCGCCTCAACGAACCCGGTGGGGTTTCACCACAGGGCGACTGGTCGGGTGGTCGAAACCGGCGGCGATCGCTCGCCGCCGGTCGATCTTGGAGCCCCCAAAGCGGGAGGCGAAAGCGATCTCAGCGGATCACGTAGGGCAGCAGGCCCAGGAAGCGGGCGCGCTTGATCGCCTGGGCGAGCTCGCGCTGCTTCTTGGCGGAGACCGCCGTGATGCGCGACGGCACGATCTTGCCGCGCTCGGAGATGTAGCGCGAGAGCAGGCGCACATCCTTGTAGTCGATCTTCGGAGCGCCCTCGCCCGAGAAGGGGCAGGACTTGCGGCGACGGAAGAAGGGGCGACGGGCGCCGGCGGATGCAGTCGACATGGCTCAGGCCTCCGCGCCGGTCGTTTCGGGAGCAGCTTCGTCGTCGCGACGCGGACGGTCACGACGCGGGCCGCGGTCGAAGCGGTCGCCGCCGCCGGGACGGTCGAAGCGGTCGCCGCGATCACCACGATCGTCGCGGTCGCGCTTCTGGAGCATGGCCGACTGGCCTTCCTCAAGCTCCTCGACGCGCACGGTGAGGAAGCGCAGGACGTCCTCGTTAATGCGCATCTGGCGCTCCATCTCCGCGACCGCCGCGGCGGGAGCGTCGATGTTCAGCAGCGAGTAATGCGCCTTGCGGTTCTTCTTGATGCGGTAGCCGAGGGACTTCACGCCCCAGTACTCGACCTTGGGGACCGAGCCGCCATTCGCCTCGATGATGCCCTTGAACGTCTCGACAAGGGCCTCGACCTGCTGCGCGCTGACGTCTTGCCGCGCGAGCAGGACATGCTCGTACAATGCCATGATTGGCCTTCCTTTTTTCACCCTGCTTCGCCCGGCGCGGAGCCCTCCGAGCCCTGGATAAGGCCCGACAGGATTTCATCGAAGGCGGAGACACGGGATGACGGCGCCCGGGGGAGCCTGCAGCGCAACAGCCGGTAGCCGGCCAAAGCGCTGCCATCCGTTCAGCCTCCGGCCGAACAAGCAGGAGGCGGTCGTTACAGGTTGCAGCCCGTCGATGCAACCGAAATCGGCTTTTGGCCGCGGACGACCCGGCCGATCGGGCGGCTTCGGCCTTGACTTGCACTCCAAGGCAGTGTGACAGCGCCGTGAACTGGCTCAAATCGTTTGAAAATCCGAGGCCTTCCGCATGACGACCGCGTTCATCTTCCCCGGCCAGGGCTCCCAGGCCGTCGGCATGGGCAAGACCTTGGCCGATGCCTTCCCCGTCGCCCGTGCCGTGTTCGACGAGGTCGATGCCGCCCTGTCACAGAAGCTGTCGGCCCTGATGTGGGAGGGACCCGCGGAGGAACTCACGCTGACGGCGAATGCGCAGCCGGCGCTGATGGCCGTGAGCCTGGCGGTGGTGCGGGTCCTCGAGGCCGAGGCTGGCCACGATCTGAAACGTGACGCCGCCTTCGTCGCGGGGCATTCCCTGGGTGAGTACTCGGCGCTGGCCGCCGCCGGCACCTTCGGCATCGGTGATGCCGCGCGCCTGCTGCGCATCCGCGGCGATGCGATGCAGAAGGCCGTGCCGGCCGGGCAGGGGGCAATGGCCGCCCTGCTGGGAGCGGATCTCGACCTGGCGCGCGCCATCGCTGCCGATGCGGCTGAGGGCGAAGTCTGCGAGGCCGCCAACGACAACGGCGGCGGGCAGGTCGTGCTCTCCGGCGCGAAGGCCGCGATCGACCGGGCGATCGCGCTAGCCGGCGAGCGCGGTGTCCGTCGCGCCATGCTGCTGCCGGTTTCGGCGCCCTTCCATTGCTCCCTAATGCAGCCCGCCGCGGAGGCGATGCGCGCGGCGCTGGCCGATGTCGCGATGCAGGCGCCGGTCGTTCCCGTCATGGCCAATGTCGGTGCCGCGCCGCTGTCGGATGTGGCGGCGATCCGCGATTCGCTGGTGGCGCAGGTCACCGGCACGGTGCGCTGGCGCGAATGCGTCGAGGCGATGGCGGCCGCGGGCGTCGACCGTTTCGTCGAACTCGGCAGCGGCAAGGTGCTGGCCGGTCTGGTGAAGCGCATCGCGCCGACTGCGACGCCGCTCTCGGTGGGAACCGCCGAGGACGTGTCCGCTTACAAGCCCTGAATGGGCAACAGAGAACGGCAGAACGCCGAAAGGGAGAGACGATGCTGGATCTGACGGGCAAGAAGGCGCTGGTGACCGGCGCCACCGGGGGGCTGGGCGGGGCCATCGCGCGCGTTCTTCATGCGCAGGGCGCCAGCGTCGCGCTGTCGGGCACGCGCGCCGAGGCGCTGGAAGCGCTCGCCGCAGAACTGGGCGAGCGAGCGGTCGTCGCGCCTTGCAACCTGGCTGACAAGGACTCGGTCGAGGCCCTCGTGCCGGCAGCCGAGGAGAAGCTCGGTGGGCTCGACATCCTCGTCAACAATGCCGGCGTCACCAAGGACAACCTCTTCCTGCGCCTCAAGGACGAGGACTGGGACAGCGTCATCGCCATCAACCTGACGGCGGCCTTCCGCCTCTCGCGCGCGGCGGTGAAGTCGATGATGCGCCGCCGTTATGGCCGCATCATCTCGATCGGCTCGGTCGTCGGCACCACCGGCAATCCGGGGCAGGGCAACTACGCCGCCTCGAAGGCCGGGCTGATCGGCATGTCCAAGGCGCTCGCCGCCGAGGTCGCCAGCCGCAACATCACCGTCAACGTCGTTGCGCCGGGCTTCATCGAGTCACCGATGACCCAGGCTCTGAACGACAAGCAGCGCGAGGGCATCCTCTCCGACGTGCCGATGGGTCGCCTGGGGACGGGCGCCGATGTGGCGGCGGCAGTGGCCTATCTCGCCAGTGCGGAAGCCGGCTACGTGACGGGGCAGACGCTTCATGTCAACGGCGGAATGACAATGATCTGAAAGACTTGTCGGGTTTTCTGGAAGAGTTCGATCCGTGGTTTCGCGCTCTCGCCAGCCAAGATCGGCTGTGTTAACTAGCGCCGTCGGGCCGCTGCGCACGATCCGGGGGACTTGACGGGAACCCGGTTGTTGCGTTTGTGCAGGCTTCGAGTTCCGGCCCGGCCGCACCGAGTTCCGGTGCGTCGGGGGTCAGGAGTGACGGTCCCTCTCTGCGGCGCGGTTCGGTGCTGCATGTTCAATCTTTAAGGATAAATCCCATGAGCGATGTCGCCGAGCGCGTGAAGAAGATCGTGGTCGAGCATCTCGGCGTCGAGCCTGAGAAGGTCGTGGATGGCGCGAACTTCATCGAGGACCTCGGGGCGGACAGCCTCGACACGGTCGAACTCGTCATGGCCTTCGAGGAAGAGTTCGGCGTCGAGATTCCGGACGATGCGGCCGAGACGATCGTCACCGTCGGCGATGCCGTGAAGTTCCTGTCGAAGTCGGCCTGATCGACTTCAAGGTCGGTCGCTGCAGAAAGAGCCATGGTTTCACGTAGTCTTCCGATGCGACGCGTGGTCGTGACCGGTCTGGGCATGGTGACGCCGCTCGGCTGCGGCGTCGAGGCGACTTGGTCTCGCCTTCTCGCCGGCGCCAGCGGCGCCGGCCCCATCACCAGCTTCGACTGCAGCGATCTGCCGGCGCGGATTGCCTGCAACATCATTCGCGGCGACGGCACCGACGGCACCTTCAATCCCGATGAGTGGATGGAGCCGAAGGAGCAGCGCAAGGTCGACGATTTCATCGTCTTCGCCATGGCCGCTGCCAAGCAGGCGCTGGCCGATGCAAATTGGCAGCCCGAAAGCTACGAAGACCAGATCGCCACCGGCGTCGCGATCGGTTCCGGCATCGGCGGTCTCGGCGGCATCTACGAGGCGTCGATCCTGCTCAAGGAGCGCGGTCCCCGCCGGCTGTCCCCCTTCTTCATTCCCGGCCGCCTGAGCAATCTTGCCGCCGGCTACGTCTCGATCGAGCACGGGCTGAAAGGCCCCAACCACGCCGTCGTGACGGCCTGCTCGACCGGCGCCCATTCGATCGGCGACGCCTCGCGAATGATTGCGCTCGGCGATGCCAAGGTCATGGTCGCGGGCGGCACCGAATCGGCGATCAACCGGCTCGGCATCGCCGGCTTCTGCGCCTGCCGCGCGCTGTCCACCGGCTTCAACGAGACGCCGGAAAAAGCGTCGCGGCCCTATGACCGCGACCGCGACGGCTTCGTCATGGGCGAGGGCGCGGGCATTGTCGTGCTCGAAGAGCTCGAGCATGCGCTGGAGCGCGGTGCGCGGATCTATGCCGAGGTCATCGGCTACGGCATGTCGGGCGACGCCTATCACATCACCTCTCCGGCCGAGGACGGCGACGGCGCCTATCGTTGCATGAGTGCCGCGCTCGAGCGCGCCGGGATCGCGGCGTCCGACCTCGACTACATCAACGCCCACGGCACCTCGACGCCGCTGGGCGACGAGATCGAACTGCGCGCCGCCGAGCGCCTCCTCGCCAACGCGCCGAAGAAGCCGGCGATGTCCTCGACCAAATCGTCGACGGGCCATCTGCTCGGTGCCGCCGGCTCGGTGGAGGCGATCTTCTCGATCCTCGCCATCCGGGACCAGATCGTCCCGCCGACGATCAATCTCGACAATCCCTCCGTCGAGACCGATCTCGATCTCGTGCCCCATGTCGCGAAGCCGCGGGCGATCGACCATGTGCTGTCGAACTCGTTCGGGTTCGGCGGCACCAATGCTTCGCTGGTGATGCGGCGCTACACCGGCGACGCCTGATCGCTGCCGAAGCGCGCTTTCGCCATAATCTGCGCTAGAGTGCACGCTTCCGATGGAAGCGCGAATTCGCTTTCGCAGGCGCCGTGAATCCGGTTCAATCGCGACCGGCCGAATAGCCGTCGTCTCGGGTCCGTCTCCTGGAAGATGGGCCGGGCGTTGCCGTGACGAAGTCCCAAGTGCGAGTTCTGAGACCGTGAACGATTCGCCCCGCGTCGCCCCGAAGAGCCCCAGCGAGGCGCTGAAGCCGGTTGCGCCGCCGGCGCCGCCGCCCAAGGCGCGTCGTCGGCGGCGCAGCAGTCCGTTCGTGGCGATGATGAGCGGCCTGTTTACGGCGCTGCTCGTGCTGGGCGGACTGGTCGGGGCGGGCATCGCCGTCGTGTCGAGCCAGAGCCGTTCGCCCGGTCCCTTCGCCAGCGACCGCGTGCTCATCATCCCCAAGGATAGCGGTCTGGCCGAGATCGCGGATCTCCTGCAGCGCGAGGGCATGATCGAGCACCCCTGGGTGTTCCGCGTCTCGGCGCTGATCAGCGGCAACTGGACCAAGCTCAAGGCCGGCGAATACCTGTTCAAGGCGCGCGCCAGCCAAGCGGACATCCTCGACATCATCGCCGAGGGCAAGGTGGTCGAGCATTCGATCACCATCCCCGAGGGGCTGACCAGCGAGCAGATCGTCGCCCGCCTGCGCGAGAACGACCTGCTCAGCGGCGACATCATCCAGGTGCCGCGCGAAGGCTCCATCCTGCCCGACACCTACCGGATCCCGCGAGGCTTCGGGCGGCAGGCGATCATCGACCGCATGGCCCGCGATCAGCGTGCCGTTCTCCAGCGGATCTGGGAGCGCAAGCCCGCCGATCTGCCGATCAAGACGCCGCAGGAACTCGTCGTCCTCGCCTCGATCGTCGAGAAGGAAACCGGGCGCGCAGACGAGCGCCCGCGTGTCGCAGGCGTCTTCATCAACCGGCTGAACCGGCGCATGAAGCTGCAATCGGACCCGACCATCGTCTACGGCCTCGTGGGCGGGAAGGGGACGCTCGGCCGCTCGATCCTGCGCAGCGAGATCACCCAGCCGACGCCCTATAACACCTATGTCATCGACGGATTGCCGCCGGGGCCGATCGCCAATCCCGGTCGCGCCGCCATGGAGGCCGTGGTCAACCACTCCCGCACCAAGGAACTCTACTTCGTCGCCGATGGCAGCGGCGGTCATGCCTTCGCCGAGACGCTCGAGCAGCACAACCGCAATGTCGGGCGCTGGCGCCAGATCGAGGCGGCGCGCCGCGATCCCGGCAAGCCGCCGGCGGAAGCCTCCGTCGACAAGGTCGAACCGCCGCCATCGCCCGATACGCGCTCCGAGGCGCCGGCCACGCAGCCGAGCGAGGGGGAGGCGATCGAGACCTGGCCCGTGCCGGGCAACCGTCGTGCGGCGGCGGGGCAGCCGCAGCAGGGCACCGCGCTGGCCGGTGGCCGGGTGCGCGCCTTCGACGCGTCCGAGGGCACGCCGCGCGATCCGCTGCTGAACAAGACCTTCGATCTGAACTCGCCGAAGCAGATCCCCGCGCTGCGCCCCTGACGGCGCAGGCCGCCCGTCCGGTCCGTCCCCAGTTTCCTGACAGCCGCGCGACGGCGCGCTTGCCCCTTGCCCGGGCCGCCACTACGGTCCCGCCGCGTCAAAAAGGGCGGAGGCGGACGAAGTTGGCGATCGAGAGCATGACGGGCTTCGCCCGGGCGGCGGGGACGGTGGGCATCCATGCCTGGGCCTGGGAAATCCGCAGCGTCAATGGACGCGGCCTCGATATCCGTGTCCGTGTCCCGCCAGGGCTGGAAGTGCTGGCCGAGGCGGCGCGCAAGCGCCTGACCGGCGCCTTCGCGCGCGGCACCCTCCACGTCAACCTGCAGGTCACCAGCGATGCCGGCCCCCCACGTCCGCGCATCAACGAGGCGGCGCTGGCGGCGCTGCTCCAATCGGTCGAGCGGCTGCCAGTCTCCGCGACGGTGACACCGCCTTCCTATGACGGGCTGCTCGGCATCCGTGGCGTCGTCGAATTCGCCGAGGAGGGCGGGGATACGCTCACGGCCCTCGAAAAGCCGGTTCTCGCCGGGCTCGAAGAGGTCGCGGCCGGTCTCAAGGACGCTCGAGCCGCCGAGGGGCGGGCGCTCGAGGCCGTGCTGCGCGGCCATCTCGACGCCATCGAGCGTCTGACCAAGGACGCCGAGAGCCATCCCGCGCGCGGCGTCGACGCCATCCGCGAGCGCATCAAGACTCAGGTCGCGCTGCTGCTGGAGGCGAGCCAGGCGCTCGATCCGCAGCGCCTTCATCAGGAGGCGGCTCTGCTCGCCGTGAAGGCCGACATCCGCGAGGAGATCGACCGGCTCCACGCCCATGTCGCGGCGCTGCGCCTGCTGCTCGACCAGGGCGGGCCGATCGGCCGCAAGCTCGATTTCCTGTCGCAGGAGTTCGGCCGCGAGGCCTCGACGCTCTGCGCCAAGGCGGGCGATGCCGGTCTCTC
Source organism: Allobosea massiliensis (assembly GCF_042655245.1). NCBI lineage: Bacteria > Pseudomonadati > Pseudomonadota > Alphaproteobacteria > Hyphomicrobiales > Alloboseaceae > Allobosea > Allobosea massiliensis. Next base: position 85,768 of record NZ_JBHSLU010000008.1, read on the forward strand.
GCGCATCGGCCTCGAACTCCGCACGGTCGTCGACCAGATGCGCGAGCAGGTTCAGAATGTGGAGTGAGTGGTGATGGCCGAAGTGGCGCGCCCGGCCCGTCGCGGGCTGATGCTGATCCTGTCCTCTCCTTCGGGTGCGGGCAAGTCGACCCTCACGCGCAATCTCAAGACCGAGAACAACCTCGATCTCTCGGTCTCGGTGACGACCCGCGCCAAGCGCCCCTCCGAGATCGACGGCGTGCATTACCGCTTCATCGACCGGCCGACCTTCGACCAGATGAAGCAGCACAACGACCTGCTCGAATGGGCCGAGGTGCACGGCAATGGCTACGGGACCCCCCGCAAGGAGGTCGAGGCCTCGCTGGCGGCCGGCCGGGACGTGCTCTTCGATATCGACTGGCAGGGCACGCAGCAGATCGTCGCGAAGGCGCGGGCGGACGTCGTGACGATCTTCATCCTGCCGCCTTCCATGGCCGAGCTGCGCTCGCGGCTGGTGCGCCGGGCCGAGGATGCGCCCGATGTCATCGCCAAGCGCCTCGGCAACGCCCGCGACGAGATCGCCCGCTGGAACAAATACGACTACGTGATCATCAATGACGATCTGCAGGCAGCCTATGAATCGGTGAAGGCGATCCTCACCGCCGAGCGCCTGAAGCGCGAGCGCGCCACCGGCCTCTCGGAGTTCGTCAACGGCCTTCTGTCGGAACAGCTGCCCTGAGCCTCGACGTCAGAGTCGTGGTGCCAGGGTTTGCGCCAGACGCACGAAGCCGCTGACCGGCACCTCTTCGGCCCGGGCCGTCGGCACGAGCCCGGCCTCCTCGATCCAGTCCCCAGGGTCGGGCAGCACCGCTTTCAGGCTCTGGCGCAGCATCTTGCGACGTTGGCCAAAGGCCGCGAGCGTGATCCGCTCAAGCAGCCGGCGGTCGCAGGGCTCTGGACTGGCCCGCGGCACCAGCTGCACGATGGCTGAGGTGATCTTGGGCGGTGGCACGAAGGCGCTCCGCGGCACATCGAACAGAATCTTCGTCTCGCAGCGCCAATTGCAGAGCACGGCCAGGCGGCCATAGTCGGCGCGCTGCTCCGGTGTGGCGACGATCCGTTCGGCGACCTCGCGCTGGAACATCAGCGTCAGCGAGGTCCACCAGGGCGGCCAGGCCTCGGAGCTGAGCCAGCCGACGAGCAGCGGCGTGCCGATGTTGTAGGGCAGGTTGGCGACGATCCGTGCCGGGCCGCCGCCGAGCCGCTCCGACAGATCGACGGCGAGCGCATCGCCATCCACCACTTCGAGCCGGCCTGGATAATGCGCGCCGATCTGCTCCAGCGCGGGCAGGCAGCGTCGGTCGCGTTCGATCGCGATGACGCGGCCCGCACCCGCCGCCAGCAGGGCCCGCGTCAGCCCGCCTGGGCCGGGGCCGATCTCGACGACGGTCTCACCCTCCAGCGGTCCGGCGGAGCGGGCGATCCGCGAGGTCAGATTGAGGTCGTAGAGGAAGTTCTGGCCGAGCGACTTCTGCGCCATCAGGCCATGGCGCTCGACGACCTCGCGCAGCGGCGGCAGGGTGTCGATCTGGCTCATCCGACGACCTGCTCCTGCGCGGCCATGCGCGCCGCCAGCCGCAGCGCCGCGATCAGGCTGTCGGGTCGGGCAATGCCTTTGCCGGCGATGTCGAAGGCCGTGCCGTGGTCGGGCGAGGTTCGGATGAAGGGCAGGCCGAGGGTGACGTTGACGCCCTCGTCGAAGGCGATGGTCTTGATCGGGATCAGCGCCTGATCGTGATACATCGCCAAGGCGCAGTCATAGCCGGCCCGCGCTCGGGCATGGAACATCGTGTCGGCCGGGTAGGGGCCGCTGGCGTCGATGCCCTCGGCGCGTAGGGCCTCGATCGCGGGCCGGACCACCGTATCGTCCTCGTTCCCGAGCGCGCCCGATTCCCCGGCATGGGGGTTGAGCCCGCTGAGGGCCAGGCGCGGTCGCTCGACGCCGAAGCTGCGCCGCAGGCCCGCAGCGACGATGCGTCCGGTGCGGACGATCAGCTCCGTCGTCAGCAGCTCCGGCACCCGCCGCAGCGGCACATGGATGGTGACCGGCACGACGGCCAGCTCCTCGCACCACAGCATCATCACCGGGAGCGGCGTCTCGCCGCCATCGCTGGCCAGATGCGCTAGGAACTCGGTGTGACCCGGATGGGCGAAGCCGGCCGCGTAGAGCACGGATTTGGCGATCGGGTTGGTGACGACGGCGCTCGCCCGTTTTTCCCGCACGGCCGCCACCGCGCCGGTGATCGCCGCGATCGTACCGGGAGCACTGGCCGGGTCGGGCCGTCCCGGTTCGACGGCCGGTCCGGGCGCGAGCGGGACCACCGGAAATGCCTCGACGAATACGGAGGAGACCTCCTCCCAGGCGCAGGCGGCCAGCGGCACGTCGAGGCCGAGGCGCCGGGCGAGCTTGGCGAGGTGGTCGATGTCGGCGAGGCAGACGAAAGCGGGCAGCGCCAGCTCGCTCCGGCGGAGCCAGGCGAGCAGCGCGAGCTCCGGCCCGATGCCAGCCGGATCACCTTGGGTGAGGGCGAGGGGCGCGGCAGGCGCGAGGGGCATGGGGCGTGTCTCCCGCCTGCTGCGCGGCGCTGGGACCCGAGTCGCTCAGCGGCTGGAGGTCACGCCGTCGCCGACCGTGGAGCCGTCGAGATTCTGCGAATAGCTGAGTTCGCCCAGCGTGCGCAGCTCGAGGCGGAACATCACGGTGCGCGTATCCTTGGTCGCGCCGCTCTGGCGGTCGGCATAGCTCTGCGAGTAGCTGACGTCGAAGACGGTGCACTCGTCGGTGTAGTTGATGCCGAACGAGGTCGAGGCCGTCTGAAGCAGCCGCGAATCGATATAGCGCGGCTGTGTGACTGTCGAGGGCGATGCCGCCCAGGTCGTGAACTGGGAGATCCGAACCTCGCGGTCGTATTTGTACTTGTCGAGGTCGAACAGGACGCCGGCGCGCAAGCGCCAGTTCGGGGTCACGAGCACCGAGCCGTGGAGCGAGAGGCCCTCGCGACGGCGGAAGATACCGAGATCAGGCTGAGGCTCGTAGCGGCCATAGCCCACCGAGGTGGTCACGACGCTGGTGGCGTAAGTCGCCGCCGCATCGATGCGCTGCGCCTCATAGGTGGTGGCATTCAGCCGCGCCGCGCCGGTGAAGAAAAGACCGGTCATCGGCGAGACCTGAGCCCGCGCGACGATATCGGAGGTATTGGTCTCCAGTCCCGAATTCAGCCCCGTATTGACAAGGTCGCCGGTCGCGAAAGAGTTGCGCCCCGCGAGGTGATACGACTGGCCGAGCAGCAGATTGGCGAAGGCGTCCTTGCCGAAGCGCCCGGTGTAGAGGGCACCGACATTGGCGCGCGTGCCGCCCTCGACGCGGTCGTAGCCGGAGAACTTGCCACTCCACTCGAACAGATTGTTGGCATCGAACACGAGGCTCTGGGCATCCTCGTTGGCGACGCGCAGGCTGCTGGTCTCGTTCGGCCGCGCCACGATCTGTGCCACGGGCTCGATAATGTGCGTGCCCCAGGACGTCTTGGCGACGAAGGGGTAGCGATACATCAGGCCGATTGCCGGCATGGCGCGCCCGAACACCTCGTCGGACGTGTCGACGATGGTGCGCACATTGGCGTTCGCATAGCTCGTCGTGTTCGGATTGACCGAGAAGATATCGGCCCTGACTGAGGCATAGGGGGTCCAGACCTGGCCGATGGAATCGATGACGTTGCGGCGCCAGGACAGTTCCGCGGTGGCGCGGGCGACATTGCCCGCCAGCCCGCGGACGAGACAGGTGTTCTTCTGATAGACGGCGCAGCCGTCATAGAGCGAATAGCCGACGCCGGTCGTCGTCGTGCCGCTGATCAGATAGTTCGTCTGCCGCGGCAGCTGCGAGAACGCCGCCGCCTCGCGCGTCAGATGCGTGACATTAGCGTTGAGCGTGATCTCGCCGCCGAGGAAGCTCGGCTTGTGGATGCGCTTGTTGTAGTCGATCACCGGCAGCACGACGGGCTGCTGCTTTTGCCAGTCGGTCGAGGTCAGCGGCTGGAAATAATAGCCGCGCATGTCAAACCAGCCCGTGGCGGTCTGGCCGTTGAGGTAGGCGGTCGAGATCGATTCCTGCAGATAGGTCGTCGAGCTGACGGCCTCGTTGAGGATGCGGTAGTTCTTGTAGAACCAGCGATCGGTCGACATCGCCGCGTTCCAGCCGAAGGTCCAGCGCGGGTTGATGAAGAACTTGCCGTTGGTCTGGATCGAGCCGCGGAACTCGTCGTCACCGGCGCCCAGCGGCGCGGCGAGGAACGCCTCCTTCTCCTGCTGGAAGATGCCGGAGGCCCGGATCGTGTAGGACCCGTTCATCAGGCGATGGCGCCACTCAACCTGGCCGAGCAGGCCCTGCCGGCTCAGATAGGTCGGTGTGACGGTCAGGTCGTAGTTCGGCGCCAAGTTGAGGAAATAGGGCAAGCCGACGCCGTAGCCGAGCGGCCCGGTGTTGAGGAACTTCGGCGACAGGAAGCCGGACTTCCGCTTCACCGTCGAGTCGGGGCCCGACATATACGGGATGTAGGCGAGCGGCACGCCGGCGAATTCGAGCCGGGCATCCTCGTAGTAAATCGTCTGCTCGGCCTTCTTATGGATGATCCGGGCCGAACGGACCTGCCAGAGCGGTGGCCGCTCGGGGTTGTCCTTACAGGGCTCGCAGGCGGTGTAGATGCCCTTCTCGAAGATGAAGGTCTCGCCGTCGGTGCGCTCGGCGCGCGGCGCCGTAAAGCGCGTCCGGTCGGGGTTCACCACCCGCAGCGAGTCGATGAAGCCGTCGCGGAAATCGTCGGTGAGGTTGAAACGCTCGCCGGTGATGACGGTCCCGTTGGCCTCGGTGATCCGGGCATTGCCAACGGCGATGACGCGCTTCGACGCCTGGTCGTAGGTCACCTTGTCGGCTTCGATCGTGCGGCCCTGATACAGGATCTGCACGTCGCCGACCGCCGAGACGGTCTTCTTGTCGTTGTCGTAGACGAGTTCGCGCGCGTCGACGACCATGCGGTCCTGCGGCTTGGCGGCCGCCGGAGCCTGGGCGAAAGCCGTCCCCGCCAGGGCGAAGACTGAGGCAAGGCTCGAAACCAGGGCGGTCGCCGCGGCAAATCGAGCCATGCGTTTCACGCCGGGAACCATACGCTCAATCCTAAATTAACCATAGGCACAGTACGATTCACCCGTCTTCCTGATGCAGGAGGGCGAGAGCGCCCAGCATCGCACCGATCGCTGCGGGCAGCCAGGCTGCGACCACAGGATTGACGATACCGGACGAGCCCAGCTCCTCCGACAGCTGCGTCGCAACATACAGCACGAAGCCGGCCGCGACGCCAGCTATCACCAGTTTGGTCACACCACCAAAGCGGAAAAATCTTAAGGAAACGGATGCTGCCACGAGCACCATCGCCACCAGCAGCAGCGGCCGCGCCAGCAGCGACTGGTAGCGCAGTTCGTACCGCGTCGTGTCGAGGCCAGCCCGCTGCGTGCGCTCGATCACGCTGGGCATCGCCCAGAAGCCGACGGCCTCGGGCGGTGTGAAACTCTGCCGCATCTGCTCGGGCTCCAGCGTGGTGGCGAGCAGATAGGTCTTGTAGCTCTGTGGCTCTTCCATGGCCGAGACGACACGGGCGTCGGTGAGCTCCCAGTAGCCCGGATGGAGCACGGCCTGACGTGCATCGACCCGCTCGCTGAAACCGCCGCCCGGCGAGAAGCTGAAGATCGCCACATTGGCGAGGCCGTTGCCCTCGGGAAGGGAGCCGGCGGCCCGGATGATCGCCTGGCCGTCGATGCTGCGTTGCCGCAGCCAGATCTCGGGCGAATTGCTGGTCGCGGCCCCGCGCACGAAGAGCCGAGTCTCGAGCGCCGTCGCCTTGCGCTTCAGCTCGGCCGCGACGGGGTTGTAGATCAGGATCGAAACCAGCCCGATTGCTCCTGCGACCACGGCCGCCGGCTGCAGAAACTGCCAGGCCGAGACGCCGACCGAGCGGGCGACGACGAGTTCGAGCTTCCGGCTCAGCGTCAGCAGCGCGAACATGCCACCGAAGAGCACGGCGAAGGGGAAGATCTGTTCGGCGACGCTCGGCACGCGGAACAGGGCGAGCTGCACGATCAGCGGCGTGGTCGCGGCCGGAGAATCGCCGGCGCGACGCATCAGTTCTACGAAATCGAGTGTGCCGATCAGGAAGAAGAAGGTCCCGAACACCCCCAGGATGGAGCGCGTGAACTGCTTCGTGAGATAGCGGCCGAAAGTGGTGACGAGCAGCATCAGGCGCGCCTGAAACGGGCCGTCAGCCCTGCTAGGGGCAGCATCAGCGGGGCCGTCGCCCGCGCCAGCAGCGGCCGGACCGTCTGGCCGTGCAGAATGACCGCAGATGCGAGCGCGATCGCCCCGATCGGCAGAATGTAGAGCATGGCAGCGGCCAGCGGCGAGCGCACACTGGCGGTCCAGGCCATATAGGCCCCGATGCGCGTCGCCGCGACGATCAGGATGGCCGACTGGATCGCGAAGGCGCGGCCCTGGCGCGTGGTTCTCGCTTCTCCGATACAGGCGAATGCGATCAGCATGAAGGCCAGCGGATAGAGCGGCGCCGACAGCCGGTTATGCAATTCGGCCCGGAAGCGGCCCGCTTGCAGCTTGTAATAGGGCTCGTTCGGATCCTGGTTCAGCAGCTGCCAGGTCGTACGCTCGCGCGGCTTGTAGATCGCCTTGTCGCCGTCGCCTTCGCCGGCCCCTCCGGTCGGATCGCCGGACAGTGCCGAGAGATTGAGCGCATAGCGCTCGAAGGAGATGATCGAACTCGTATCCGTCCGTTTCGTCTCGCGCTGGATCGTGCCCTTCTCCAGCATCAGGAAGCTGTTGCCATCGACCTCGACGGTGCGCCCGCGCTCGGCGATGTAGATCGAGGGCTGGTTCGGGTCGCGCCGGTCCTGCATGAAGATGCCGACCAGCGCGTCGCCTGAGCGTTCGCGGTAGTGGAACGTCACGCCAGAATCGAGCGCGACGAACTGGCCCTCCTTGACGACATTGGCGACGAAATCGGCGCGGATCAGCGTGATCAGGTCGCGAAGCATGCGAAAGCCGGCGGGCATGACCGACAGTGTCATCCACCCGACCAGCAGCGAGGTCGCGATGGTCAGCACAATGAACGGCCGCGTCAGGCGCTGCGGCGCGACGCCGGCCGCGTTCATCACGATGAGTTCAGAATCGCTGTTCAGCCGGTTCAGCGTGTAGAGCGTCGCCATGAACAGGGCGACGGGCGCGATACCGGCGATCAGCGCCGGGAGCGATAGCAGTGTGACCGTGAAGAAGATCAGAACGGTCTGACCCTTGCCGGTGATGAGATCGACCTCCCGCAGCGCCTGCGTGACCCAGATCACGCTGGTCAGGCCGATCAGCAGCACGATGGCCGCGATCGTCGCCATCTTCAGGATGTAGCGGTCGAGACGCTGCAGCAGCACGCTTGTCGTTCCGGTGGGGCGGCGCGGGACGAAAATCCGCGTCGGTGTTCGCGCCGAACAACCCTATGGTATAGGCGCAATCAAGGCGCAAACAGGAATCGTTTGCGGCAGCCGCGTTTCGCCCGTTCCACGCCCCATCGCAAGATCGTGAGTCTCCTCATGTCGCAACGCCTGAAGCTCGAGAGCAAAGCCCTCGGCGAGATCACGGGTCAGGATCTCGTCATCCTGCTGTCGGACACGCTCGCTGTGCCGGCTGAGGCTGACGAATGGATCGATGCCGAGACGAAGGCCCTGCTGGCGCGCGCCGCCAAGGCCGAGCGCTTCGAGGGCAAGGCCTATGGCGCTCTGAACCTTCTCGCGCCCGAAGGCGCGGGCTTCGAACGGCTGATCGCCGTCGGGGTCGGGCCCGAGGCCGATCGCGATACGCTCGACTTCGTGAAGCTCGGAGGCGCCATCGCCGGCCGGCTCGGCCGCGGTCGCAGCGCCGATGTGGTGCTCGCCTTGCCGGAGGGCGAAATCTCGTCCCGGCAGGCCGCCGACATCGCGCTCGGCCTGCGCCTGCGCGCCTATGCCTTCGATCGCTACAAGACGAAGACGCGCAAGCCCGAGGACGCCGAGCCGCTGGCGGTGACTCTTCGGCTGCCAGACCCCGCCGCCGCAAAAAAGGCGATGAAGGTGGCCGAGGCGCTGGCAGGCGGCGTCGAGATCGCGCGCGACCTCGTCAACGAGCCGCCCAACGTCCTTTATCCCGAAGAGTTCGCCGACCGGGCGTCGAAACTCGCCAAGCTCGGCGTCGAGATCGAGATTCTCGATGAGAAGCAGCTCAAGAAGATCGGCATGCGTGCGCTGCTCGGCGTCGGCCAGGGCTCGCGGCGCGAGAGCCGCGTGGCGATCATGCGGTGGAACGGCGCCAAGGAGAGCGTCCAGCCGGTCGCCTTCGTCGGCAAAGGCGTGACCTTCGACACCGGCGGCATTTCGCTGAAGCCCGGCGCCGGCATGGAGGACATGAAGGGCGATATGGCCGGCGCGGCCTGCGTCGTCGGTCTGATGCATGCGCTCGCCGCGCGCAAGGCCAAGGTCAACGCGATCGGCGTGATCGGCCTCGTCGAGAACATGCCGGACGGCAACGCGCAGCGGCCTGGCGACATCGTCACCTCGCTATCGGGCCAGACCATCGAGATCATCAATACCGATGCCGAAGGCCGCCTCGTGCTGGCGGACGTGCTCTGGTACACGCAGGAGCGCTTCAAGCCGCGCTTCATGATCAATCTCGCGACGCTGACAGGCGCGATTATGGTGGCGCTGGCGCAGGAGCATGCCGGCCTCTTCACCAACAGCGACGAACTGGCGGAGCGGCTTTCGGCCGCGGGCAAGGCGACCGGCGAGACGGTCTGGCGCATGCCGCTCGGCAAGGCCTACGACAAGATGATCGATTCGAAGTTCGCCGACATGAAGAACTCGGCCGGACGCCATGGCGGCTCGATCACGGCCGCCCAGTTCCTGCAGCGCCATGTCAATGACACGCCCTGGGCGCATCTCGACATCGCCGGCACCGGCATGGGCGCCAAGGACAGCGAGATCAACCGCTCCTGGGGGCCGGGCTGGGGCGTGCGCCTGCTCGACAGGCTGGTGGCGGAGCATTACGAGGGCTGATTCGATTTGGCAGCCTCGCCGCTCAACCCATTGTCGCGCAAAGGCTCCTGATGGCCGAGATCCTGTTCTTCCATCTCCAGTCGCGGCCGCTCGAACAGGTGCTGCCGACGGTGCTGGAGCGCGCTCTGGCGCGGGGGCAGAAGGTCGTCGTCCAGCTCTCCAGCCAGGAGCGGCTGGGCGTCGTCGACGATCATCTCTGGACCTATGCCGATGACAGCTTCCTGCCACATGTCACGGCGATGGAAGCCGATGCCGCCGCCAATCCGGTCGTGCTGACAACGCTCGACCACAATCCCAACGCGGCTCAGGTCCGCATCTGCGCCGAAGGGGTCCGCATTCCCGACGCAATGGGCGATTATGAGCGTATCGTTCTGGTATTCGATGGTGACGATCACGACGCGCTGACCGCGGCGCGCGAGGATTGGAGAAAGGCCAAGGCTTCGGGCCATGCCGCCAGCTACTGGCAGCAGGACGAGACCGGCCGCTGGGAGAAGAAAGCGTGAGACTGTCCGTATTGCTGCTCTGTGCCGCCACGCTCGGCGGCTGCTCCGTCGACATGGGCGGCTTCGCCTTCACCTCGGAGACCCGCGAGGGCCGCTCCGGCCCGGTAACCACCACCACGACCAGCAGCATCACGGCCCGCGCCTCGACGCAGGAGGCGATGCTGACGCCCGAGGGCGAGTGTAGCGCCGGCGTCTCGCTCGACCCCTCGACCCGCCCGCTGCCGCCCGCGATCGCCGAGGGCATCACCGAATGCGAGCTGGTGAAGATCAAGGGCACCAAGCCGACCGACGTGCTGATCGGCGACAGCGGCAAGGGCCAGCGTGAGGTCCAGGTGCTCTATTCCGAGCCCGGCGGCCGCGAGATCTACCTCTTCACCGACAACCGCCTCAGCCGGATCGTCAGGCCGGGGCAGGGGTGAGACGGGGCGAAGGCCGGAACGTCTCCTGAGCCTGCCCGCCGATTCGTCGTCCCTCGAACAGCCAGGAGCCGGTCATGGCCGAGCGTTTCGAACGTCATCGCCAGCCCTGGACGGGCGAGGAACTCGACAAGCTGAAGACGCTCGCCAAAAAGGGCATGGCGCTGAAGGCGATCTCGAAAGCGCTGACCCGCAGCGAGGAATCGATCAAGGACCGCGCCAAGCTCGACGGAATCGGGATCGCGAAGTTGCGATAGGAGCGCCTGGCGCGCACTCGAGCTTCAGGACGAGCGCCGAACGCGAAGCGCATCGGTCAAAGCCGTCGGTTGCAGCCGCAACGTCGCGAGGCCTATCACCTCCGCAAACCGGCATTCGCTGCGTCGCCTCCGACCAGAAGGTGGCTGATGGTCGCTGGCACGGGAAAGCCATAGCCATCGCCGGGGTCCAGCCACCGCAATCGGCCTGATCGGTGGTAGTCGCTCGTGTAGATGTCGGTGCCGATCGCCTGCATCGCCAGCAACAGTGCCTGCGTGGCGTCGACTCCGTAACCGGCCCCCGTATAGGGCCCGTCCGGCCAATCGATCCGATAGAGGCAGGACCAATCGCGGTCACCTTGTACGGGGAGATCGATAGAGATCGGGATCTCGATATTGCCCCGGGCCGACGAATAATGAAGGATCCTCTCGAGGATTTTCATATGGCCACTCAATAGTTGAACGGCGGAATCGGCTGGCGAGCCAGACAAGACGCGTAGCGCTGATAGGCCTGCTCATAGCACGATCGGAGCCCCACCATCCGGCATTGGAAGATGTCTCGATCGAGCTGAGCTTCACAAACGGCACGCAAGCCACGGTTTGTCGCGGCAATGAGCGATTGCAGCGGGTTGCCGTCTGATCCAGGGCCAACAGAAGGTTCTCCCGACGTCCATTGTCCCGCATCGGGACCTCCTGCTGGAACGCGCGGCTGGTCCGGGTTGAAGCCGTCTTTGGCGATGAGTCCGCAGAGACGATCGAATGCCGCCATCATGCGGTCGCCCGCAAGTCGTGAGGCCAGTCCGAGATCGCGCCCACAACCGATCAGCCGACGATTCGAGGCCGCTCTTATTTTCTGCATGGTCTGACTCCGAAAGGAACCCGACCTCGGAATACATCAGCTTGCACCACGCGGGGATAAATCGGCGACTGGCTACGCGCTCTCCAACTCCGCGCTCAGCTCCAGCCACTCTTCCTCCGCGGCCTCCAACGCCGCGGCGAGGTCGGCGCGCTGGCGTGACAGCGTCAGCGCCTTTTCCGGATCGCGGGCGAAGGCCGCGCCATTGCCGAGCACGCCGTCGACCTTCTCGATCAGCCCGGTGAGCTTGGCGATCTTGGCCTCTGTCAGGTTGAGCTTCTGGCGCAGCGGCCCCTGCGCCATGCGCTTCGTCGCCGCCCCCTTGCGTTCCTCGGTCTTGGGCTTGGCGCCCGACGCCTCGGCCGCCTTTTTGCGCCGAGCCGCCTTGCCGGCACCGAGCACCAGCGCACGGTAATCCTCCATGTCGCCGTCGAAATTCTTCACCGTCCCGTCGCCGACGATCCAGAGCCGGTCGGCGCAGGATTCGATCAGGAATCGGTCGTGGCTGACCAGGATCACCGCGCCGGGATAGTCGTTGATGGCGTTGACCAGCGCCGTGCGGCTGTCGATGTCGAGATGGTTGGTGGGCTCGTCGAGGATCAGCAGATGCGGCCCCGCGAAGGCCGCCAGCCCCAGCATCAGCCGCGCCTTCTCGCCACCCGAGAGGTTCTTCACCGGCGTGTCGGCCTTGGAGGCGGGAAAGCCGATCTGCGCCGCCTTGGAGCGGACCTTCGCCTCCGGCGCGTCCGGCATCAGCTCGCGCAGATGCCCGACCGGCGTGTCCTCCATGCGCAGTTCGTCGAGCTGGTGCTGGGCGAAATAGGCCGTCTCCAGCTTGGCCGACTTGCGCATCGTCCCCGACAGCGGTGCGAGCCGCCCGCCGATCAGCTTGCAGAAGGTCGATTTGCCATTGCCGTTCGAGCCGAGCAAGGCGATCCGGTCGTCCGGCAGCAGCGTCAGGTTCAGCTTCGAGAGCACCTTGCGCTCGCCATAGCCGGCGCTGGCGTCGTCGAGCACGATCATCGGCGGCGCCAGCGGCCGCTCGGGACCGGGCAGGCTGAAGGGCTGGACGTCGCGGTCGACGATCGTCGCGATCGTCTCCATCTTCTCCAGCCGCTTGACGCGGGATTGCGCCTGGCGCGCCTTGGTCGCCTTCGCCTTGAAGCGGTCGACGAAGGCCTGGAGATGCTTGCGCTCGGCGTCCTGCTTCTCCTTCGCCTTGGCGAGCTGCATCTGCTTTTCGGCGCGCTGCTTGGCGAAGGAGGTATAGCCACCGCGATAGATCGTCAGCTTGCCCTGGTCGAGATGCAGGATGTGGTCGACGCAGGTGTCGAGCAGCTCGCGGTCATGGCTGACGACCAGCACGGTGTGCGGATAGCGCTCGAGATAGTCGTAGAGCCAGAGCGTGCCCTCGAGGTCGAGATAGTTGGTCGGCTCGTCGAGCAGCAGCAGGTCGGGCTGCGAGAACAGCACGGCGGCGAGCGCCACCCGCATCCGCCACCCGCCGGAGAAGTCGGAGCAGGGGCGCTGCTGCGCCGCTTCGTCGAAGCCGAGGCCATAGAGCACGGTCGCGGCCCGCGCCGGGGCCGAATGCGCGTCGATATCAGCCAGGCGCGTGCCGATCTCGGCGATGCGGTGCGGATCGGTGGCGGTCTCGGATTCGGCTAGCAGGGCGGCTCGCTCCGTATCGGCGGCGAGCACCACCTCGATCAGCGACTCCGGCCCGCCCGGCGCCTCCTGCGCGACCCCGCCGATGCGGCGGCCCTTGGGCAGGCTGATGCTGCCGCCCTCGGGCGAGAGATCGCCCGTGATCATCCGGAAGAGGGTGGTCTTGCCGGTGCCGTTGCGACCGACGAGCCCGACACGCGATCGGTCCGGCAGCGAGGCGCTGGCGTGGTCGAGCAGCAGTCGCTCGCCGAGACGATAGGTGATGTCGTTGATCGTGAGCATGCCCGGCTTGTGGCGCGAAGGTCAGGCGAAGGCAATCACGAAAACGTTGGGGCTGCGGCAGCCACGGTTCCGCCATCTTCCCGCCACGAGCCCGCAGGGTGATGGAGTCACGAAAGGTAAAGCGAAGTCTGTCGATTCGCGGAGGAGGTTTCATGCATTTCGACCTGAGTGCTTCCGGCCGCCGCCGCCGCTCCGTTGCTGCCACGATGCTGGTGCTGATCTCGGCCGCGGTAGGCAGCGCGATGGCGCTGCTCGTTATCGTTCCGCATTCGTGAGCGGGGCCTTTCAGTCATCCTTAACCTGAATCGGTCGTTAATCGCCGCCATCCATTCCGTTGCGGAATTGGGGGGGCGAATACCTTGGCGAGTCTCCGAGTCAGACTTCCTGCGGCCATGCTGCTGCTGGCGTGCCTGGCCGTGCTCGCGGTGGGCCTGTCCGGCTATAGGGCCGTCTCTCTCTGGGCTCAGGAAGCGGTCAACGAGAGACTTGGCGTCCTGGCCGATGGGCGGGCCAAGGCGCTCGAACGGCGCTGGGATCGGCTGCTGGCGGAGCTGGCAGTACAGGCGCACAGCGCCCATCAGGTGTCCAGTCTGGACGAGATCCGCGGCTGGATGGAACTCTCCGAGCATCGCGCGCTGATCCTGAATTATTTCCAGCAGGGCGGGGCCCTCAATGCCGACGAACGGATGCTCCGCGCCGGGCGCGGCCAAAGCCATGGCTACCTCAAGCGCCACCTCGAGTTCCACGACATCTATCTCGCGGCGCTGCGACAGTTCGACTATGCCGACATCTTCCTCGTCGCCCCCAATGGACGTGTCGTCTACAGCGTGACCAAAGGGGCAGAGTTCGGCCGCCAGGTCACGGAGAATGATCTGGCCGGCACCGGTCTCGGGCGGGCCGTGTCGGAGGCGGCGGAGGCGCGCGACCGTCCGGTCTCGGTGGATTTCGCCCCTTACGATATCGCCGGCGGGGCGCCGCGCGCTTTCGTGGCACAGCGCTTCCACAACCCGGCTTCGGGTCAGCCCGTGGGTACCGTCGTTGTCGCCATCGGCGCCAGTTTCGTCGATGCCGCTTTGGCGACCGTGGCTGGAAGCTACCTCGACATCCAGACTTATGTGGTGGGCTCGGACGGCTTCCTGCGCTCGGACCAGGCGACGCGGCTCTCGGGTCCGCGGTCCACGCGAAAGCCTCGATCGCAGCCGTCTGACCGGCACCGGCCTGCTGCATCTGACCAGTCGAGACGGCGAGCCGCTGGTGGCGGTCGGCCGTGAGGTTCGTATCGGAGACAACACCTGGCTGCTCTGGCTCGCCAAGCCGCATAGCAAGGCCTTTGCCGTGATGAGGAAGTTGGATCGGGCGATCCTCGTCAGTGCGTTGACCGTGATCGGGCCACTGCTCATCCTTGCCCTGCTGATGGGGCTCTCGGTCACCCGGCCTATCGCCGGCCTCGCCGAGGCCCTGGCGGGCATTGCCGCGGGGCGGACCGATCTCGCCATTCCGGGGTCCCGCCGGCGCGACGAGATCGGCGCCATCGCGGCTTCGGTGGCGAAGATCCGCGAGAACCTGCTCCGCGACGAACGCGAGCGGCTGCGCGAACGGGAGGAGCGGGAGCACGAGGCCTCGGCCCAGCGTTCGACCCTGCTCGCCGATCTCGCCAGCGATCTGGAGCGGTCCGTGCTCGGCGTCACCGCGGCCGTCTCGGCGGCGGCCGAGCAGCTGAGCGTCACCGCCCAGGAACTGTCAGGCGGCGCGAACCGGACGCAGGAGAACGCCATCACCGTCCATGGCGCGGCATCGCGCGCTGTCGACAGCATCCGCTCGATCGAGGGCGCCGCCCAGCAACTGCGCCAGGCGATCGACCGGCTCGACGCAGACGTGCAGTCCTCGGACCGGTCGGCCCGCACGGCCAAGGATCACGCCGATGCGATGGGCAGCGTCGTTGCGGGGCTGGCTGCTGGCGCCGCCCGCGTCTCCGACGTCATCGGCCTCATCTCGGATATCGCGGACCAGACTAACCTGCTCGCGCTCAACGCGACGATCGAGGCCGCCCGCGCGGGCGAGGCGGGGCGCGGCTTCGCCGTCGTCGCCAATGAGGTGAAGGGGCTGTCGGGCCAGACCGCCCGCGCGATCGACGACATCTCGCGCCAGATCAGCACGATGAACGAGGCCACCACCGCGACCGTGGAGGCCATCGGTGGCATTCGGGACATGATCGGCGGCCTGAGCGAGGTCGTGCGGCGTACCGCCGAAACCATGCGCCACCAGCATGGTGTCACCCATGCCATCGCCGAAGATGTCGGCCTCGCGACCAACGAGTTCTCCCGCATCGGCGAGGCGACGAGCCTGGTTTCGGCCGCCTCGCAGCAGACCTCGGAGGCCGCCGCGGCGGTGTCGCGCGCCTCGGTCGAGCTGACCGATCTCGCCCATCAGCTCAAATCCCGTGTCGCCGGTTTCATCGTGCAGGTCAGGGCGGCCTGAGGCGTTCCGCCGGGTCGGCGCTTGTCGCCACGCGAGGCAGCGACTAACCCTTGAACATGACCAGCTCCGCGCCTCGCACCGCCTTCTACACCGGCTCCTTCGACCCCGTGACCAATGGCCATGCCGATGTCATCGCCGGGGCCGCCCGGCTCTGCGACCGGCTCGTCCTCGCCATCGGCGTGCATCCCGGCAAGACGCCGCTGCTTCCGGCCGAACAGCGGGCCGCGCTGCTGCGCGAGATCGCGACACCGCTGCTGGCGGCCTCCGGCGCGACCCTCGACGTGGTCACCTTCGACGATCTGGCGGTCGATGCGGCGCGGCGGGCGGGCGCTACGATCGTCGTTCGCGGTCTGCGCGACGGCACCGATCTCGACTACGAGATGCAGATGGCGGGGATGAATGCTGTCATGGCGCCCGAGATCCAGACGGTGTTCCTGCCTGCCTCGGGAGCGGTGCGCCATATCACGGCCACGCTGGTGCGGCAGATCGCTGCGATGGGCGGCGATGTTTCGCCCTTTGTCCCGGCGGCGGTGCTGCCGGTGCTGGCGGAACGCTTCGCGCGGCGCTGAGCCTCGAAGCGGGCCGCTCCGGCCGGGCGAATTTGGTTTGCATTTTGTGCAAAGCGATGGTGTCTGGGCGAAGTGACTCGGCGGGCCCGCGCGCCCGCCATCCCCCCGATCGAGTGCCCCCGATGCGTCTCTCCCGCTACTTCCTGCCGATCCTGCGCGACACGCCCAAGGAGGCCGAGATCGTCTCGCACCGGCTGATGCTGCGCGCCGGCATGATCCGCCAGCAATCGGCCGGTATCTACTCCTGGCTGCCGCTGGGCCTGCGCGTCCTGAACAAGATCAGCGCCGTGGTGCGCGAGGAGCAGAACCGCTCCGGCGCCGTCGAGGTCCTGATGCCGACGATCCAGTCGGCCGATCTCTGGCGCGAAAGCGGCCGCTACGACGCCTATGGCAAGGAGATGCTGCGCATCAAGGACCGCCATGAGCGGGACATGCTCTACGGCCCGACCAATGAGGAGATGGTCACCGAGATCGTGCGCGCTTACGTCAAGTCCTACAAGGACTTGCCGCTCAATCTCTACCACATCCAGTGGAAGTTCCGCGACGAGGTCCGCCCCCGCTTCGGCGTGATGCGCGGCCGCGAGTTCCTGATGAAGGACGCCTATTCCTTCGATCTCGACAAGGATTCGGCGCGCCACGCCTATAACCGCATGTTCACGGCCTATCTGCGCACCTTCGCGCGGCTGGGCCTGAAGGCGATCCCGATGCGCGCCGACACCGGGCCGATCGGCGGCGATCTCAGCCACGAATTCATCGTGCTCGCCTCCACCGGCGAGAGCGAGGTTTTCTGCCACAAGGACTATCTCGACTTCGAGACGCCGCCCGCCGACACCGATTTCGACAGCGTCGAGGGGCTGAAGGGCATCGTCGACAAGTGGACGAGCCTTTACGCCGCGACCGAGGAGATGCACGACAAGGCGGCCTTCGACGCGCTTCCGGCGGAGAAGCAGGTCTCGGCCCGCGGCATCGAGGTCGGCCACATCTTCTATTTCGGCACGAAGTACTCCGAGCCGATGGGCGCGAGCGTCACCGGGCCGGACGGCCAGCAGGTGCTGCTGCATGGCGGCTCCTACGGCATCGGCCCGAGCCGTCTCGTCGCCGCGCTGATCGAGGCCGGCCATGACGAGGCCGGCATTGTCTGGCCCGAGGAGATCGCCCCCTTCGACGTCGAGGTGATCAATCTGAAGGTCGGGGACGCCGCCACGGACGCCGCCAGCGAGCAGCTTTACAAGCACCTGTTGGCGAAGGGCTATGACGCACTCTACGACGACACGCAGGAGCGGCCGGGCGGCAAGTTCGCGACGGCCGATCTGATCGGCGTGCCCTGGCAGATCATCGTCGGCCCCAAGGGGCTGGCCGAGGGCAAGGTCGAGATCAAGCGCCGCGCCGGGGGCGAGCGCGAGATGGTCTCGCTGGAGGCTGCGCTCGACCGGTTCAAGGGCAAGGCGGCGTGAGCGTCGCCACAGAAACCGACCGTCAGGGCGAGGCACCGAGCGGCACACGACCCTTCGCCGGCTTCGAATGGCTCCTCGCCGGGCGCTATCTGCGCACGCGGCGGCGTGAGGGCTTCGTCTCCGTCATCGCCGGTTTTTCCTTCCTTGGGATCCTGCTCGGCGTCGCGACGCTGATCATCGTGATGTCGGTGATGAACGGCTTCCGGAAAGAACTGCTCGAGAAGATCGTCGGCGTGAACGGCCACATCTTCGCGACCCCGATCGACCGCCCGCTCGACGATTACGACGTCGTGTCGCAGCGGCTGCGCTCGATTCCCGGCATCAAGATGGCGATCCCGCTGGTGGAGGGGCAGGCGCTCGCCTCGTCACAGACGGGCAATGGCGGCGTGCTCGTTCGCGGCATCCGCGAGGCCGACATCAAGGCCATTCCCTTCATCGGGGGCAATGTCCGACGCGGTACGCTCGACGGCTTCGACACCGCCGGCGGCGTTGCCGTCGGCAAGCGGCTGGCGGATTCGCTCGGGCTGCAGGTCGGCGATTCCATAAACATCATCTCCCCGAAGGGGGCTTCGACGCCCTTCGGCACCGCGCCGCGCATCAAGGCCTATCCGATCCAGGCGGTCTTCGAGATCGGCATGACCGAGTTCGACGCCTCCTTCGTTTTCATGCCGCTCGGCGAGGCGCAGGCCTATTTCAACCGCGACGGCGATGTGAACGTCATAGAGATCTTCGTCGACAATCCCGACCGCACCCAGGTGGTGCGCGACGCCATCGAGGCGGATGCGCCGCGCCCGCTCGTCCTCTCCGACTGGCGCCAGCGCAACCGCAGCTTCTTCAACGCGCTCGAGGTCGAGCGGAACGTGATGTTCATCATCCTCACGCTGATCGTGCTGGTCGCGGCGCTGAACATCGTTTCCGGCCTGATCATGCTGGTGAAGGACAAGACCGCCGACATCGCCATCATGCGCACCATGGGCGCCACGAGCGGCACGGTGATGCGCGTCTTCCTGATCACGGGGGCGGCGATCGGCGTCATCGGTACGATAGCGGGCCTCGCCCTCGGGATCGTCTTTGCCAAGAACATCAAGTCGATCATGGCCGCGCTGAACTGGGTCACCGGCGCCAATCTCTGGGACCCGACGGTGCGCTTCCTGAGCGACATTCCCTCCGTCATCGACTGGGGCGAGGTCACCAGCGTCGTCGTGATGGCGCTCGTGCTGTCGCTGCTGGCGACCCTCTATCCGGCCTGGAAGGCGGCGCGGCTCGACCCTGTCCAGGCGCTCAGGATGGGCTGAAGGCGCATGTCCGACACCCCGCTCCTTGAAACGCCGGCGCTCTTCCTCTCCCAGGTCGAGCGCTACTACCCTCAGGCCGATGCCCCGCTCGAAATCCTCCGCAAGGCGGATTTCGCGCTCTGGCCGGGCGAACTGGTCGCGCTGGTCGCACCCAGCGGCACCGGCAAGTCCACCCTGCTGCACGTCGCCGGGCTGCTCGAACGGCCCGATGGCGGCGAGGTCTTCATCGGCGGCCTGCCGACCACGAAGCTCGACGACAAGGGCCGCACGAGGTTGCGCCGCACCGAGATCGGCTTCGTCTATCAGGCTCATCATCTGCTGCCGGAATTCACGGCACTGGAGAACGTCGTGCTGCCGCAGCGCATCCGCGGTCTCGACAAGGCGCTGGCCGAGGAGAGGGCGGCCGAACTGCTGACCTTCATGGGTCTCGGCGAACGGCTCGACCATCTGCCGGGCGAGCTTTCCGGCGGCGAGCAGCAGCGGGTCGCGATCGGCCGCGCCGTCGCCAACACGCCGCGCCTGCTGCTGGCTGACGAGCCGACCGGCAATCTCGATCCGCACACCTCGCTCCATGTCTTCCAGACGCTGGTCGCGCTGGCCCGCGCCTCGGGACTGGCGGCGCTGATCGCGACCCACAATCTCGAGCTCGCCCATCGCATGGACCGGCAGGTCACGATCCGCGACGGGCATGTTGTGCCGCTCTGACGGCACGGCTCCTCTGTCGGCTCAATTCATCTTCCGTTAACCGTTTGAGGCATGTCAGTTCTGCTGATGACGCATGGATATTGACGAGAACAAATAAGGAACTAAAACGGACATATCGTAAACATGAGGGCTGGACCATGATCGTCGCGCGGAAAGTCGTAGCCGGTATCGCCGAGATCGCCTCGCTCGGGCTGTTCCTCGGCATGGTCTGGGTCTGGGCGGCGCTGTTCTGCGCCCCCGGCATCTGACGATCCACAGCGGCGACCATCGGCGCCATGGCGCCGCTCCGGACGGGGCCGCATAAAGGCGCAGAGGGCGGCCCGCGAGTCGCCCGCGGCAACCCTGCAGGCGGATGATGGCACGCGAACCCGACGACAGCCGCGTTCTCTCCGAGGTCGGCTTCGTCCATCTCCATGTCCATTCGAGCTATTCGCTGCTCGAAGGCGCCCTGATGGTCGGGACGCTGGCCAAGATGGCGGCGGCGGACGGCCAGCCGGCCCTGGCGCTGACCGACACCAACAACCTGTTCGGCGCGCTCGAATTCGCCGAGAAGATGACCGGCGTTGGCGTCCAGCCGATCGCCGGCGTCCAGCTCTCGCTTGATTGCGGCGACGAGACCGAAGCCGGCCGGGGCAGGGCGCTGCCACAGGTCCCGCCCCACATCGTCCTGCTGGCGATGAATGAGGCCGGCTACGGCAATCTGATGAAGCTGGTGACCCAGGCCGCGCTCGCCAGCGGCGGCAGCGGCCAGCCGGTCTCCAATGTCGACGCGCTCGCCGCCCATCACGAGGGGCTGATCGCCCTGACCGGCGGACGCGGCGGACCGATCGACCTCGCGCTGCGCAACAACCAGCTGCCGCAGGCCCGGACCCGGCTCGCGACGCTGGCGCGGATCTTCGGCGACCGGCTCTATGTCGAAATCCAGCGCCATGGCGGCGACGGCGATGCGGCGGTCGAGGCGCATCTGCTGAACCTCGCCTATGAGGCGGATCTGCCGATCGTCGCCACCAACGAACCCTTCTTCGCCAAGCCCGCCGATTATGACGCCCATGACGCGCTGCTGGCGGTGGCCGCGGGCCGGCTGGTCTCCGATGGCGAACGCCGCCGCGTCACGCCGGAGCACTATTTCACCAGCCGTGCCGAGATGAAGCGCCGTTTCGCCGATCTGCCGGAGGCGCTCGCCGCCACCGTCGAGATCGCGATGCGCTGCACCTGGCGCGTCGGCCTGCGCAAGCCGATCCTGCCGCGCTTTGGCGAGGAGGGGCGCGACGAAGCGGAGGAGCTGGAACTCCAGGCCAAGGCGGGTCTGGCCGCCCGGCTCGCCAAGCACGGTCCGGCCGAGGGCTACAGCGTCGAGGATTACGAGAAGCGGCTCGATTTCGAGCTGTCGATCATCACCCGGATGAAGTTCCCGGGCTACTTCCTGATCGTCTCGGACTTCATCAAATGGGCCAAGGATCACGACATTCCCGTCGGACCCGGCCGCGGCTCCGGCGCGGGTTCGCTCGTCGCCTATGCGCTGACGATCACCGACGTCGATCCGCTGCGCTTCGGCCTGCTGTTCGAGCGCTTCCTCAACCCCGACCGCGTCTCGATGCCGGATTTCGACATCGACTTCTGCCAGAACCGGCGCGAAGAGGTCATCGACTACGTCAAGCATCGCTATGGCGAAGAGCGCGTCGCCCAGATCATCACCTTCGGCACGCTGCTCGCCCGCGGTGTGCTGCGCGATGTCGGCCGCGTGCTGGAAATGCCCTATGGCCAGGTCGATCGGCTGACCAAGCTCGTCCCGCAGAACCCGGCCAAGCCGATCTCGCTGAAGGACGCCATCGAGGGCGAGCCCAAGCTGCAGCAGGCCGCGCAGGAGGAGCCGATCGTCGCCCGCCTGCTCGAGATCGGCCAGAAGCTCGAGGGGCTGCACCGCCACGCCTCGACCCACGCCGCCGGCGTCGTCATCGGCGACCGCCCGCTCGAACAGCTCGTCGCGCTCTCGGTCGATCCGCGCACGGGCATGCGCGTCACCCAGTTCAACATGAAATGGGTCGAGCAGGCTGGGCTGGTGAAGTTCGACTTCCTCGGCCTCAAGACGCTGACGACCCTGACGACCGCCGTGAAGCTCATTGCCCAGCGAGGTATCGAGATCGACCTCGCGAGCCTGCCCTTTAACGATCCGCCGACCTACGCCATGCTGGCGCGCGGCGAGACGGTCGGCGTGTTCCAGGTGGAATCGGCGGGCATGCGCAAGGCCCTCGTCGAGATGAAGGCGGACCGCATCGAGGACCTGATCGCGCTGGTCGCGCTCTACCGGCCGGGCCCGATGGACAACATCCCGACCTATTGCCGCCGCAAGCTCGGTCTGGAGGAGCCGACCTATCTCCATCCCGGCATGGCGCCCTATCTCTCCGAGACGCATGGCATCATCGTCTATCAGGAGCAGGTGATGCAGGTGGCTCAGGCGCTCTCGGGGTATTCGCTCGGCGAAGCCGACCTGCTGCGCCGCGCCATGGGCAAGAAGATCAAGGCGGAGATGGACGCCCAGCGCGACCGCTTCGTGAAGGGCGCGATCGCCAACGGGATCAGCAAGGATACGGCATCCGAAATCTTCGATCTGCTGGCGAAATTCGCCGACTACGGCTTCAACAAGAGCCATGCGGCGGCCTATGCGGTCGTCGCCTTCCAGACCGCCTATCTCAAGGCCAACTACCCGGTCGAGTTCCTCGCCGCGTCCATGACGCTCGACATGGGCAACACCGACAAGCTCTCGGAGTTCCGCCGCGATGCCGAGCGGCTGGGCATCAAGGTGCTGCCGCCGGCGATCAACCGCTCCGGCGTCGAGTTCGACGTGCATGAGGGCGCGATCCACTACGCACTGGGCGCCATCAAGGGCGTCGGCCGGGCCGCGGTGGAATCGGTCGTCGCCGCGCGCGCCGAAGGCGGTCCCTTCCGCGACCTTGCCGATTTCGCCCGCCGCATCGACACCAAGCTCGTCAACCGCCGCACCATCGAGGCCCTGATCGCGGCCGGCGCGCTCGACGCGCTCGAGCCCGAGCGAGCCCGTGCCATGGCGGCGATCGACGGCATGCTGGCGCTTTCCAACCGCACCCGCGAGGCCGCGCTCGGCGGCCAGTCAGAGCTCTTCGGCGGGGGCACGGTCCAGGAGGCCTTCCGGATTCCGCCGGTCGAGCCCTGGGCGCCGGCCGAGCGGCTGAAGCGCGAGCATGATGCGGTCGGCTTCTTCCTCTCCGGCCACCCGCTGGACGACTATGAGCATGTCTTGAAGCGGCTGCGCGTCCAGCGTTTCGCGGATTTCGCCCAGACCGTGCGCGCCAACGGCACGGGCGTCGCCAAGGTTGCGGTCTCCGTGATCGACCGCTCAGAGCGGCGCACGAAGTCCGGCTCCAAGATGGGCATCGTCAACCTGTCTGATCCGAGCGGCCAGTTCGAGGCGATCCTGTTCTCGGAAGCGTTGCAGCGCTACCGCGACCTGCTGGAGCCGGGCCGGGCGCTGGTCCTGCGCCTCTCGGCCGTGCTGGACGGCGAGGATGTCCGCCCGCGCATCGAGGATGTCGAGGTGCTCGACGAACTCGCCGCCCGGCAGAAGCAGGACCTGCTGGTCTATCTGCGCGACGACAAGGCGCTCGCCTCGATCGCCGAACGCGTCCGCCCGCGCAGCGACGGCATCAAGGCCGACGGCAAGATCGCCCTGGTGATGATCCTCAACGACGGCGCCCAGGAGGTCGAGATCGAGCTGCCCGGCCGCTACCCGGTCAACCAGCAGATCGCCAACGCGGTGAGGGCGGCGCCGGGCGTGGTCAGCGTCGAACTGCGGTGAAAGGGCGAGGGCGGCGCCGGCTCATCTCGCGCGCTCCTCCTGCCGCGCCTGCACGCGGTCTCGGCCGAGGCGCTTGGAGCGATAGAGCGCGCTGTCGGCGTCTGCGAGCATCCGGTCGAATGGCAGCGAGGCTGTGTCACCTTCCGTGACGCCGATGCTGAGTGTCGATGTGCCTGGCAGGCCGGGACGCGCGGTGAGAGCGGTGGCAAAGGCCAGCCGCAGTCTTTCTGCGACGCGCATGCCCTCATCCAGTCCCAGCCCCGGCAGCATCACCACGAACTCATCGCCGCCATGGCGCGCCACCACGTCGCCCTCGCGCAGCTGGCTCCGGGCGACATCGGCGAACAGTCTCAGGATCTCATCGCCGGCCGCGTGGCCATGAGTGTCGTTCAGCGTCTTGAAGTGATCGATATCGACCAGCAGCAGTGCTGCACGCCGCGGGTGGTCGCCATCGCGGGCGAGGGCGGTGACGGCCTGTTCGAGCCCGCTGCGGTTCTTGGCTCCCGTCAGCGGGTCGTGCTGGGCGAGCGCCGCAAGCTGTCTCTCGCTGCGTTCGGTCGCGAGCAGCAACAATGCGTTGCCGCGGGCCAGGACGATCGCGGATCCGGCCACGGCCGTCCAGTGCAGCGGCACCGGATCGGGCGGGAAGAGTTCCTCGCCGAAATGGCCGTGCCAGGCCAGCACGGCGCGGGTAAGGAAGAGCAGGCTCGTCGGCAGGTAGAGCGCGACCAGGATCCAGGCCGAGCGCAGCCCACTACGGGTCGCGAGGCGGTAGCCCTCGCGGGCGACGGCACCATCGCAACAGGCCCAGAGCAGAGCCACCAGCGCCGCACGCTTGGGGAAGCCGCCCGGCTCCATCCACGCCACCAGCAGGATCATCGGCGCGATCACGCCGATGAGATAATGCGAAAGCCTGGTATGCAGGCCTGCGAAGCTGCGCACGCTGACGAGGACGAGCAGATAGCCCGCCCAGGCCAGCGTGTTCGCCAGCGCCATCGTGACCTCGTCCGGCAGCGTCCCGCGTAGAACGACGAGCACGACGCCCGTGCCGATCAGAAGGCTGCTGAGCCCCCACCAGAGCGGCCAGCGGCCGAAACGCCCGGTCGCGAAGGCACCGAGCTGGAGCAGGCCGAGGATGATCGAGGTGGCGGCGGCCACCGCATAGATCGTTCGCAGGTCGAGAGGCACAGGCGGCTGTCCGGTCGGGCTTCGCCTTCTCTAGCGGAAGGCTTGCGAATGGTCTTGCGTCTTTCGTCGCTGCCGACCTCTCGCAGAAGGCGACCGCATTTGCCGGCGCGGGCGCCTTGCATTCGCGGCGCTTCCCCTGTATGGCGCAGCCCATCCCACATGGGGAGCATCGCCTCGTTCTCGAGGCGTTCCGGTGACGCGGCAGCTCATGCCCTGTTCATTCGCACCCCAGAGGCTCAACCGGAAGGACGATCGACACCATGGCTCTGCCTGATTTTTCCATGCGCCAGCTCCTCGAGGCCGGTGCCCATTTCGGCCACCAGGCTCATCGCTGGAACCCGAAGATGTCGCCCTACATCTTCGGCACGCGCAACAACATCCACATTCTCGACCTGTCGCAGTCGGTGCCGATGCTGGCCCGCGCGCTGCAGGCGGTCTCTGACACCGTCGCCCGCGGCGGCCGCGTGCTCTTCGTCGGCACGAAGCGCCAGGCGCAGGATGCCATCGCCGATGCGGCGAAGCGCTCGGCCCAGTACTATGTCAATTCCCGCTGGCTCGGCGGCATGCTGACCAACTGGAAGACGATCTCGGCCTCGATCCAGCGCCTGCGCAAGGTCGACGAGCTGCTCGCCGGCGGCGGCAGCGGCCTGACCAAGAAGGAGCGCCTGATGCTCGCCCGCGAGCGCGACAAGCTCGAGAAGGCGCTCGGCGGCATCAAGGACATGGGCGGCACGCCCGACATGATCTTCGTCATCGACACCAACAAGGAAGCGCTCGCGATCAAGGAGGCCCAGCGCCTCGGCATCCCGGTCGCCGCGATCATCGACTCGAACTCGGATCCGGACGGCATCACCTTCCCGGTCCCGGCCAATGACGACGCCGGCCGCGCCATCCAGCTCTATTGCGACCTCGTCGCGCGCTCGGCGATCGACGGCATCTCCCGCGCTTCGGGCGACCAGGGTGTGGATCTCGGCGCCGCCGAGGCTCCGGTCCTCGTCGAAGAGGCGCTGGCCGAGCCGGCCGCCGCCGATGCAGGCGTCGCCTTCGAGCTGCTGACCGCGCCGCGCGGCGCGCCGGACGACCTGACCAAGCTCTCGGGCGCCGGTCCGGACGCCGTGCAGAAGCTCAACGACGGTGGCATTTTCCACTTCTGGCAGCTCGCCGCCGCCTCGCCGGCCGAGGTGACCAAGCTCGACCACGACCTGAAGCTCGGTGGCAAGATCGAGCGCGAGGGCTGGGTCGCCCAGGCGCGCGAACTCGCCGACGCCTGAGACCAACCATCCGGATGCGGCGCGTCATCGGCGCGTCGCAAACCGGCTGCTGATGAGACGAGACGAATGCCGGCCAGCGCCGACGACCGGAAACGGGGCGTCGGCGTTGCCCCATGAGGGGGCCGGCCGGGCAGACACCGCGGCCGCCGCCCTCCGGTGCCGCACGACAGACAAGGAAAACGACAATGGCCGCGATCACCGCCGCTCTGGTGAAGGAACTCCGCGACAAGACCGGCGCGGGCATGATGGACTGCAAGGCCGCGCTCTCGGCCAATGACGGCAACCTCGAAGCCGCCATCGACTGGCTGCGTGCCAAGGGCCTGTCCAAGGCCGCGAAGAAGGCCGGTCGCGTCGCGGCCGAAGGTCTGGTCGCCGTTGCGGTGCAGGGCACCAAGGGCGTGGTCGTCGAGGTCAACTCCGAGACCGACTTCGTCGCGCGCAACACCGACTTCCAGGCGCTCGCCAGCACCATCGCCAAGGTCGCGCTCGAGAAGGGCGGCGATGTCGAGACGCTGAAGGCTGCGGCCTATCCGACCGGCGGCACCGTTGAGGAGGCGATCGCCAACGCCATCGCCACGATCGGCGAGAACATGACGCTGCGCCGTGCCGCGCCGCTCCAGGTCTCGGCCGGCGTGATCGGCTCCTATGTCCATGGCGCGATCGCCGACGGTCTCGGCAAGATCGGCGTCATCGTCGCGCTGGAATCGACCGGCAAGGCCGAGGAACTCGCGGCCCTCGGGCGCCAGCTCGCCATGCATGTCGCGGCGACCAACCCGGTCGCGCTCGACCTCGCCTCGGTCGACCCCGAGGTGCTGGCGCGCGAGAAGGCGATCCTGGCCGAGAAGAACGCCGGCAAGCCGGCCCATGTGCTCGAGAAGATCACCGAGAGCGGCCTGAAGAGCTACGCCAAGGAATACTGCCTGCTCGAGCAGACCTATATCCACGACGGCTCCAAGTCGGTCGCTCAGGTGCTCAAGGAGATCGAGGGCAAGGTCGGCGCGCCGGTGAAGCTGACGGGCTTCGCCCGCTATGCTTTGGGTGAGGGCATCGAGAAGGAAGAGCAGGACTTCGCGGCCGAGGTCGCTGCCGCCGGCGGCACCACGGGCTGAGCGCTCCGCTCCGAAGAATGATGAAAAGGCCGCGCATCGCGCGGCCTTTTCTGTAGGAAGGTGTGCGGCCCGCGAATCGCGGGCCCTCCCGCGCAGCGGCACCTCGCGTCCGGCGCGACGACACCGCCGGCAACGACAAGAACGGAGACGATCCGATGAGGCCCCAGCGCGTTCTCGTAAAGCTCTCCGGAGAAGCCCTGGCCGGGCAGGCCGGGTCCGGCCTCGACGGGGCGACCCTCACGGCGCTCGCCGCCGACATCGCCCATGCGTCACGTGAGGGCGTGGAGATCGCCATCGTCGTCGGCGGCGGCAACTTTTTCCGCGGCGTCCAGGGCCTGACCAAGGGCCTCGACCGCACCAGCGCCGACTCAATCGGCATGCTGGGGACGGTGATGAACGCGCTCGCGCTCGAACATGCGATTGAGAGCGCCGGCGCGCCGGCCCGTGCCATGTCCGCGGTGCCGATGCCCTCGCTCTGCGAGAGCTATGCCCGCAAGCGCGCGCTGGACCACCTCACCAACGGCAAGGTCGTGGTGCTCGGTGGCGGCACGGGCAACCCCTACTTCACCACCGACACCGGGGCTGCCCTGCGCGCGGCAGAGCTCGGTTGCAGCCACCTGCTCAAGGCGACGCAGGTCGATGGCGTCTATTCGGCCGATCCGAAGAAGGACCCGGCCGCGACCCGCTATGACACGCTGACCCATGCCGATGCCATCGCCCGCGACCTCAAGGTGATGGATACGGCCGCCTTCGCTTTGGCGCGGGATGCCGGCCTCACCATCGTCGTGTTCTCGATCGCGGAGTCCGGCATGCTGGCCGCGGTGCTGCGCGGCGAGGGCCGCGCGACCTATGTCACGCCGTAACCGCTTCGCGTCACGATGTTCTTGACCCTGAACGGCCTCGCCGCCATGGTCGCGCCGGGTTTCAGAAATGCCCGGCACGCATAATCGATCCCGCATCGCCGCCGGCGGCCGGCCCGCCCCTTGCCCGGCGATGCACCAGTTCAAGGTCCAGAAGACGATGCCCCAGACGACGTTCGATCTCGCCGACGTGAAGCGCCGCATGCAGGGCGCTCTGCAGTCCTTCAAGGGCGACCTCGCCTCGCTGCGCTCGGGCCGCGCCTCGGCCAACATGCTCGACCCGATCCAGGTCGAGGCCTATGGCGCGCGCCAGCCGCTGTCCCAGCTCGCCACCGTCAGCGTTCCCGAGGCCCGGCTGCTCAGCGTGCAGGTCTGGGATCGCAGCATGGTCGGCCCCGTCGAGAAGGCGATCCGCGAATCCGATCTCGGCCTCAACCCGCAGACCGAAGGCCAGGTCCTGCGCATCCGCATCCCGGAGCTGAACGAGCAGCGCCGCAAGGAAATGGTCAAGGTCGCGCATAAATACGCCGAGGAATCGAAGATCGCGGTCCGCCATGTCCGCCGCGACGCCATCGACACCATCAAGAAGGTCGAGAAGGAAGGCGCCTTCACCAAGGACGACGTGACCCGCCAGTCCGACCTGGTGCAGAAGGCGACCGACCAGCACATCGCCGAGATCGATCAGGCCCTGGCGGCCAAGGAGAAGGAAATCCTCAGCGTCTGACGCTGCCGGCGCCGCGGCGCCATCTCACCCGGCGCGAGGCCGAACGAGGCATATCCAGAATGTCAGCAGGCCAGCGCCCGGGTCGCTCCACCCCTCCAGCCCATGTCGCCATCATCATGGACGGCAATGGCCGCTGGGCGCAGATGCGCGGCTTGCCCCGTCAGGAAGGCCACCGGCGTGGGCTCGAGGCACTGCGCGCCGCCGTGCGCAATGCCGGCGATCTCGGCGTCCGGATCCTGACGCTCTACAGCTTCTCCACCGAGAACTGGCGCCGCCCCGCGACGGAGGTCTCCTTTCTCCTCGGCCTGCTGCGGCGCTTCGTCGAGAAGGATCTCGGCGAACTCCATGCGGCGGGCGTGCGGGTCCGCATCATCGGCGGCCGCGACGACCTCGCGCCGGATCTGCGCCGGCTCGTCGAGCATGCCGAAACCCTGACCCGTGACAACGACCGCATGACGCTGGTCGTCGCCTTTAATTACGGCTCCCGCGACGAACTGGTCCGCGCCGCCCGTAGCCTGGCGACAGAGGTGGCCGCGGGGCGCCTCGATCCCGCCGCCATCGACGAGACGGCGCTCGCGGCGCGGCTGGATACCGCCGATCTCCCCGATCCCGAACTCGTCATCCGCACCTCCGGCGAGACGCGGATCTCTAACTTCCTGCTCTGGCAGGCGGCCTATGCCGAATTCGTCTTCACGCCGGTCCTCTGGCCCGATTTCGACCGCGCCGCCTTTGAGGAAGCGCTGGCGGAGTATGGCCGCCGCGAGCGCCGCTTCGGCGGTCTGGCCGAGCCGGTCGATCGCTCGGTGGGCGCGGCATGACAGGGCCTGCCGCCGGGCAGCCTCGAACCGGCCAGGGCGAGCTGCGGCTCAGGGTCATCTCCGCGCTGGTGCTGGCGGCGGTGGTGCTGCTCGTCACAGCCTGGGGCGGCTGGCCCTTCCGGGTGGTCTGGACGCTGGTTGCCGGCCTCGTCGCCTTCGAATGGCTCTCGATCGCCGCCACCCGCGACCATGCGATCGCAGCCGCGGTCGGGGTCGTGATCGCCGGTCTGCTGCTCGGCTTCGCGCCGGTCAGTCAGCCGGCACTGGCCGGCGTCGCGGCACTCGCCGCTCTGGCCGGCGCGGTACTCACGCCGCGGATGCGTGGGCGGCTGCCGCTGGAGCTTTGCGGCGTCGCCTATGCGCTGGCCTTTTCCCTGATTGCCCCGGCGCTACGGGCTCAGCCCGGCATCGGCCTGTCTCTCGTCATCTGGAGCTTCGCCGTCGTCTGGTTCACGGACATCGCAGCCTATTTCACCGGTCGGCGCCTCGGCGGTCCCAAGCTGATGCCCAGCGTCAGCCCCGGCAAGACCTGGTCGGGCGCGATCGGCGGGGCCGTCGCCGGGACGCTCTGTGGCTATGTCGTCTGGGCGCTGACGCCCGCAGCCCAGCAGCTCGTCGGGCTTTGGCCGGTCATCGCCGGTTCGCTCGCGGCCTCCGTCTTCAGCCAGATGGGCGATCTCTTCGAATCCGCGCTCAAGCGCCGCTTCGGCGCCAAGGATTCGAGCCGGCTCATTCCCGGCCATGGCGGTTTCCTCGACCGTCTCGACGGGTACTGGGCGGTATTGGTCTTCGCCGGCTTCGTCCTCTTCCTCGCTCATCTCTGACGCGGAACCGCGCATGCTTCGCACCGTTACGCTTCTCGGAGCGACCGGATCCATCGGCAAGTCGACGCGCGCCGTCGTGGCGGAGAATCCGGAGCGGCTGCGGATCGGGGCCGTGGTGGCCGGCCGCGATGTCGAGGCGCTGGCGCGGGTCGCGATCGAGACCGGCGCCTCTTTCGCGGCTCTCGCCGATGCAGCCGCCGGGCCGGCGCTCGCCGAAGCGCTGGCCGGAACCGGCATTGCTTCGGGTGCTGGCCTTCCGGCCGTGCTGGACGCCGTCGCGCGCGACGCCGACATCGTCGTCAGCGCGATCTCGGGGGCGGCGGGGCTGCAGGCGACCTTCGCGGCGCTGACGCCAGGCCGCGTCGTCGCGCTGGCCAACAAGGAGAGCCTCGTCTGTGCCGGGGCCGCCGTGATGGCGCGGGCTGCCGCTGTCGGTGCGCGCATCCTCCCGCTCGATTCGGAACACAACGCCCTGCACCAGGTGCTGGGGGCCGAGCCGATCTCGGCGATCCGCAGCATGACGCTGACCGCCTCCGGCGGCCCGTTCCGGACCTGGAGCGCCGAGCGGATCGCCGCCGCCCGACCGGAAGAGGCGCTGGCCCATCCCAACTACGCCATGGGCGCGAAGATCACGATCGACTCCGCCAGCATGATGAACAAGGGGCTGGAACTGATCGAGGCCTGCTTCCTCTTCGGCCTGAGGCCGGACCAGCTCGAGGTGCTGGTCCACCCGCAGCAGCTCGTCCACGGCCTCGTCACCTTCCGCGACGGCTCGGTCAGCGCCGGCATGGCGCTGCCGGACATGCGCGTCGCCGCCGCCCACTGCCTGGGCATCGACGGCCGGCTCGACGCTCCGCCCGCCCGCTTCCTCGACCTCGCGCTCTCGGCGCCGCTGACCTTCGAGCGGCCAGATCTCGCGCGCTTTCCGGCGCTGGGCCACGCCATCGCCGCACTGGCCGCGGGCGGGGCGATGCCGGCCGTGCTGAACGCCGCCAATGAGATCGCCGTCGCCGCCTATCTGGAGCGGCGCATCGGGTTTCCCGGCATCGCCGCGCTGGTCGAGGCGGTCTGCGCCGAATCCGAAGCAGCACGCGCGGCGCCGGCCGATGTGGCGGAGGCTCTCGCCATTGACCATGAGGCGAGAAACCGCGCGCGGGCGCTCTTGTCGCGGCCGCCCTTCGCTGTCACCTAGGGGCGAGCAGCAGGAGCTTGAGATGGACTTCGTGACGACCCTCTGGAACGGCGGCGGCTCGCTGCTGAGCTATGTCGTGCCGTTCCTGTTCGTGCTCACCATTGTCGTCTTCGTCCATGAGCTCGGCCATTTCCTCGTCGCGCGCTGGTGCGGCGTCGACGTCAAGGTGTTCTCCATCGGCTTCGGGCGCGAGCTCTTCGGCTTCAACGACCGGCGCGGCACGCGGTGGCGTTTCGCGCTGATCCCGCTCGGCGGCTATGTGAAGTTTTCCGGCGACGCCGACGCGGCCTCCGCCGGGACCGATTCCGCCGAATTGCGCGCGATGACGCCGGAGGAGCGCGCGCGCTCCTTCCCCGCCCAATCGATCGGCGAACGGGCCGCGATCGTCGCCGCCGGGCCGATCGCCAATTTCCTGCTCGCGATCCTGATCTTCGGCGCCACCGTCTACGCCTTCGGCAAGCCCGTCCTGGCCCCGCGCGTCGACCGCGTCGTCGCCGGCAGCGCGGCCGAGCGCGCCGGGCTGCAATCGGGAGACCTCGTCATCTCGATCGAAGGGCGTCCGGTCAAGAGCTTCGCCGAGATGCAGCGCGTCATCTCGGCCCGGCCCGACGAGACCCTCTCGATCGTCGTCGACCGCGCCGGCAGCCTGCTGACCGTGCCGGTCACGCCGGCGCTCGTCGAACAGAACACGCCGCTCGGCAAGCAGCGCCTGGGTGTGGTCGGCATCCAGGCCTCGCGCCAGCCGAGTGACTGGACCACGCAGCACTACGGTCTGCTCGAATCGGCGCAGGTCGGCATCAGCGAGACCTGGTATGTGGTCGAGCGAACCTACGATTATCTTTCCAAGCTGGTGAGCGGACGGGAATCGGTCGACCAGCTCTCCGGCCCGATTCGGATCGCGCAGGTCTCGGGTGTCGTCGCCCATAACTCCGGCCTGATGGGGCTGATCAACCTCGCCGCCATCCTGTCGGTCTCGATCGGGCTGATGAACCTGTTCCCGATCCCCATGCTCGACGGCGGCCATCTCGTCTTCTACGCGATCGAGGCGGTCCGCGGCCGGCCGCTCAGCGACCGTGCCCAGGAGATCGGGTTCAGGCTGGGTCTCGGCCTCGTGCTGATGCTCATGCTATTCGTCACCTGGAACGATCTGCTGCATGTCCGCTCGTTGCTCTGAAGGCAGGCGTCCCGGGTCGTTCCCAGCCATCGGGCGAGGGCTGTTGGGCAGGGGCGGAGTCTTGCTCGGGCCTTAACGAATTGCGGAGTTCTCGAGCCGTCGCCACGGCCGATCCGGGGCGAGGGCGTTCGTCCCCAAGGGATTGCCGGTCCGCTCGCGCGTGGTTTTCCCGTTCGCTTTGCGGCAGAATCACGGCAAAGCGCGTGACCTCCGAGCAACGAGCGCTTCGAAAATATTTTGTTAACGACAATGCCCGTTTGCACCCTGCAGGAAACTTTGTAGAAGCGAATGGACTGCAATGTCGCCATGCGCCTCCCTGTCGGGTGGGTGCCCCCGCGAGCGGGGTGGTGACCTGAGAAATGGAATAGGCGACCCGATGACGTCGACCCAAAAGAGCCGGTCCATCAGAACGCGGCTCTCTCGATCAGTCGGACTTTCGGCCTTCATGGTGGCCGTGAGCGGTGGCGTGGTGTTCGCGCAGGCCGTGATTGTCCAGGGCAACCGGCGCGTGGATGCGGAGACCATCCGCTCCTATGCCGCCGGTCAGACCGCGCCGGAATCGATCCGGGAGAGCCTGCTGGCCACCGGCCTCTTCACCAGCGTCCAGGTGAGCCGTCGTGGCTCGCAGACCGTGATCTCGGTTCGCGAGGGCGATTCGATCAACCGCGTCGCCTTCGAAGGCAACCGTCGCCTGAAGAGCGAAGTGCTGCTCCAGCAGGTGCAGTCGAAGGCTGGCGGTCCGATGAGCCAGCAGCTCATCGATGCCGACGTCGCCCGTCTGCGCGAAGTCTATCGTCGCGCCGGCTACGGCCTGTCCTCGGTCAGCGGGCGCATCGCGCCGCTGCCGAACGGCCGGTCGGACGTGGTCTTCACGATCAACGAGAGCGGCAAGACCGGCGTCAAGTCGATCAATTTCGAAGGCAACCAGGTCTATTCGGATGGCCGCCTGCGCGGTCTGATGACGACGACCGAGTCGAACTTCCTGAGCTGGATCAAGACCTCGGACGTCTACGATCCCGAGCGCATCGCCTCGGACCTCGAACTCGTGCGCCGCTTCTATCTGAAGAACGGCTATGCCGACTTCCAGATCCTGAGCAACACCGCCCGCTTCGACGAGACGGCCGGCGGCTGGGTGATCGACGTCACCGTTTCCGAGGGCGCCCAGTACAAGGTCGGTAACGTCGCGGTCGATTCGAGCCTGCGTGATATCGATCCCGGCGCGCTGCAGGGCTATGTCGTCACCTCGGTCGGCGACACCTACAATGCCGAGGCGGTCGAGAAGTCGCTGGTCAACCTCACCACCGAGGTGTCCCGTCGCGGCCATCCCTTCGCCCAGGTCCGCCCGCGTGGCGACCGCGATGCGAACGGCCGGCTCATCGGCATCACCTATGTCGTCGACGAGGGCCCGCGGGTCTATGTCGAGCGCATCAATGTGCGCGGAAACACTCGCACGCGCGATTACGTCGTGCGCCGCGAACTCGATCTCGGCGAGGGCGATGCCTACAACAAGGTCATGGTCGACCGCGCCGAGCGTCGCCTGAACAATCTCGGCTTCTTCAACAAGGTGCGCATCACCAACGAGCCCGGCTCCGCGCCCGATCGTGTGGTCGTGAACATCGATGTCGAGGACAAGGCCACCGGCTCGTTCTCGATCTCGGGCGGCTACTCGACGTCGGACGGCATTATCGGCGAAGTCGCGCTGTCAGAGTCGAACTTCCTCGGCCGCGGCCAGTTCGTCCGCATCGCGGGCACGCTCGGCCAGCGCACCCAGGGCGTCGATTTCTCCTTCACCGAGCCCTATTTCCTCGGTCGCCGCATCGCAGCCGGCTTCGATCTGTTCTCGAAGTTCAGCGACAACTACAACACCGGCCGCTTCGAGAGCCGCGTCACCGGCGGCACCGTCCGCCTGACCTTCCCGATCACGGAAGAGTTCTCGATCACGCCGCGCTACTCGATCTACTCGACCGAGATCGAGATCCCGAACACCAACACGCGGCCCTATAACGATTGTACCTTCCCGATCGCGGGCATCACGCCCGGTACGGCGGGTGCGATCGGCGCCAGCAGCACGATCAACTGCCTCACCAATGGCGAGGCGACGATCGCGGTGAAGGAAGCGCAGGGCACGACGCTGACCTCGCTCGTCGGCCTCGGCTTCAACTACAACTCGCTCGACAGCATCCAGAACCCGCGCAACGGCTTCGTCGCCGAGATCAAGCCCGAGATCGCCGGCCTTGGCGGCGACTCGAAGTTCCTGCGCATCTCCGCTGATGCGCGTTACTATCGCGAGATCTTCGATGACGTGGTCGGCTTCGTCCGCGTCCAGGGCGGCCATGTCCAGGCGACCAGCGGCAATCTCCGCATGATCGATCACTACTTCCTCGGACCGACCCTGGTGCGCGGCTTCGCCGCCTCCGGCATCGGCCCGCGCGACGTGCTGAACGATCCGACGGCCAACGCGCTCGGCGGCACCACCTATTTCGGTGGCACGCTGGAAGTGCAGTTCCCGATCTGGGGTCTGCCGCGCGATCTTGGCCTGCGCGGCGCGGTCTTCGCGGATGCGGGTACGCTGTTCAACTACGACGGCGGTTCGAGCGTGATCACCAACGGGGCCTTCACCGGCTGTCCGGCGGGCTCCGTGGCCCGTCAGTTCAACGTGGCGACCACCTCGGCCTACCAGAACAACGTGGCCTGCGTGCGCGACAAGAACGTCATCCGCTCCTCGGTCGGCGTCAGCCTCCTCTGGCAGTCGCCGCTCGGCCCGATCCGCTTCGACTATGCCTATGCGCTGTCGAAGGATGACGGCCAGTTCGGCACGGCGATCATCAACGGCCAGGCTGTCACCGCGAAATACGGCGGCGACCGCACCCAGGCCTTCCGCTTCTCGGGCGGCACCCGCTTCTGACGAGGCGGGGTGCCACCGCACCCCGCTCCGGACCCAACGATGTCAGAACCCCAATTCTTTCCGGCCGCGACCTCGCTCGACTTCGGCGAGGTCGCTTCCATTTCAGGGCTCACCCTTCCCGAAGGCGTCGACGCTTCGCGTCGCGTGACCGGTGCCGCCGCGCTCGAACATGCCGGCCCGTCCGACATCGCCTATATGGACAATCCCAAATACACCGAGGCGCTGGCGTCCACCGCCGCCGGGCTCTGCCTGGTGTCGCCGCGCTTCGCGGAGCGGGTTCCGGCCGGCACCACGGCGCTGATTTCGCCGGCGCCCTACCATGCCTTTGCGAAGGTCCTGGCGCGCTTCTTTCCGGCCGCGCTCAAGCCCGGCTCGGTGTTCGGTTCGCAGGGCGTCGCGCCCGGCGCCTTCGTTCACGCCACGGCGGTCCTTGAGGCCGGCGTCACGGTCGATCCCGGCGCGGTCATCGGGCCCGGCGCGGAGATCGGCGCCGGCACGGTCGTGTCCTCGCATGCGGTGGTCGGGCCGCAGGTCCGCATCGGCCGCAACTGCTCGATCGGGGCGGGCTGCACCCTTCAGGCGGCGCTGATCGGAAACCGCGTCATCATCCACCCGGGCGTGCGCATCGGGCAGGATGGGTTCGGCTTCGCCATGAGCCCGAGGGGCCACATGAAGGTGCCGCAGATCGGTCGCGTCATCATTCAGGACGATGTCGAGATCGGCGCCAACAGCTGCATCGACCGCGGCGCCAGCCGTGACACGGTCATCGGCGAGGGCACCAAGATCGATAACCTCGTCCAGATCGGCCACAACGTCGTCGTCGGGCGCCACTGCGTCATCGTCTCCCAGGTCGGCATCGCCGGCTCGTCGACGCTTGAGGATTTCGTCGTGCTCGGCGGCCAGGTCGGCCTCGCAGGGCACCTGACGATCGGCATGGGCGCCCAGGTCGCAGCCCAGAGTGGCGTCGCCGGCGACGTGCCGCGGGGCGCGAAATATGGCGGCTACCCGGCTCAGCCGGCGCTGAACTGGGCTCGCGAGAGCGCGATGCTGAAATCCCTGCTGGCCAACCGCGGCAAGGGCAAGTCCCAGGGCTGAGCCGGCGAGACGGCATGGCCCGGCAGTTGGCCTCGCCGTCTCTGGCGGCTAGAAGCAACCGGTGATGCGGAGCAGGCTCCGCGCGGGAGAGACGAAACGATGACCGAGGCGACGACGACGCTGGGTGTGGCCGACATCCAGAGGATCATGGCCTGCATTCCGCATCGCTACCCCTTCCTGCTGGTCGACCGCGTCGTGGAGATCAACGGCGACGAATCGGGCGTCGGCATCAAGAACGTGACGATCAACGAGCCGCAGTTCACCGGGCATTTCCCGGAGCGGCCGGTATTTCCCGGTGTGCTGATGATCGAGGCCATGGCCCAGACGGCGGGCGTCCTCGTCGTCAACGCCCGCGGCAGCGAGGACACCGCCGTCCGCAGCGTGCTTTTCACCACCATCGACAAGGCCAAGTTCCGCAAGCCGGTCGGGCCTGGCGACACGCTGCGCTTCCACCTCACCAAGGTCGCCCGCAAGCGCAACATCTATTTCTACCGCGGCGAGGCGCGCGTCGATGGTGCGCTCGTGGCCGAGGCCGATCTCTCGGCGATGGTCGTCTGATGAAGGTCCGCGAGAGCAGGACGGCCGCGGCCGTGAGTGTCAGGTCATGAGTGCAACGATCCATCCCATGTCGGTGGTCGACCCGGCCGCGAAGATCGCGGCCGGCGTTACCATCGGCCCGTTCTGCTCCGTCGGTCCCGATGTCGTCCTCGAAGAGGGCGTCGAGCTGATCAGTCATGTCGCCGTGGCCGGCCGCACCACGGTCGGTGCGCGCACCAAGATCTATCCCTTCGCCTCGATCGGCCACCCGCCGCAGGATGTGAAGTACAAAGGCGAGCCATCGACGCTGACGATCGGCGTCGACTGCCTGATCCGCGAAGGCGTGACGATGAATCCCGGGACCGAGGGCGGCGGCATGAAGACGACGGTCGGTGACCGCTGCTTCTTCCTGGCGAATTCGCATGTCGCGCACGACACATCGATCGGCGACAACGTCATCTTCTCGAACAACGTCATGTGCGCCGGCCATGTGAAGGTCGGTAACTTCGTCATCGTCGGCGGCGGCAC
Organism: Allobosea massiliensis; assembly: GCF_042655245.1. Classification (NCBI taxonomy): domain Bacteria; kingdom Pseudomonadati; phylum Pseudomonadota; class Alphaproteobacteria; order Hyphomicrobiales; family Alloboseaceae; genus Allobosea; species Allobosea massiliensis. Next base: position 123,473 of record NZ_JBHSLU010000008.1, read on the forward strand.
CGGCCTGCACCAGTTCATCCGGGTCGGCGACCATGCCTTCATCGGCGGCGGCGCGGGCGTGATGCACGACGTCATTCCCTTCGGGCTTGTGCGCGATAACCCGGCTCATCTCGCCGGGCTCAATTTGGTCGGCTTGCGCCGCCGCGGCTTCACCCGCGAGCAGATCCACGAGTTGCGCCGGGCCTACCGTCTGCTCTTCGCGGACGAGGGCACGCTGTCGGAGCGGGTCGAGGACGTTGCCAATGAATTTGCGGCCCACCCGCTGATCCACGAGATCCTCGACTTCATCCGCAGCGGCGGCGAGCGCGCCATCTGCGTGCCGCACGACGTCAACGCGCCCGATCGGTGAGCGAGACTCAGGCCGTCACGCCGTCGACGCGCGGCCCGCTCGCCATCATCGCCGGGGCGGGCGATTTTCCGCCGCGTCTGGCCTCGATCGCGGCCGGGCAGGGGCGGCCGGTCTATGTGGCCGCTCTCGACGGCGCGGCCGATCCGACGGCCTTCGGAGCGGCCGAACTCAACATCTATCGGCTCGGGCAGCTCGGTCGCCTTCTCGATGAGCTCCGGCGCCGCGAAGTGGCCGAGCTCGTCCTGATCGGGAGCCTGCCGCGGCCAAGTTTCGCCGCGCTGCGTCCCGAAGCCTCCACGCTGAAATACCTGCCGCATTTCGCGAAGGCGTTTCGGGGCGGCGACGATCATCTGTTGCGCGGCGTCGTGAGCTTCTTCGAAGGACAGGGCTTTACCGTCCAAGGCCCGGCCGACATCGCCCCGGCCATGACCGCGCCGGCCGGCGCGCTTGGCCGCCGAGCGGCGTCGCCGGACCAGAAGGCGCTGATCGCGCGCGGCTTCGAGCTTTTGGCCGCGCTTTCACCCTTCGATGTCGGCCAGGCGGCGATCCTCGCCGACCACCGCGTCATTGCCATCGAAGCGGCCGAGGGCACGGATGCCATGATCCGCCGCGTCGCGGAGATGGTCGCCTCGGGCCGGCTGCGCATCGCCAAGGGCGACGGCGTGCTGGTGAAGGCGCCCAAGGACGGGCAGGATCTGCGCGTCGATATGCCGGCGATCGGCCCGCAGACGCTGCGCCTCGTCTCGGAAGCCGGGCTCTCGGGCATCGGCCTGCGCGCCGGGCGTGTTCTGATCGGCGATGGTGCGGCTCTGGGCAAGCTGGCCGACCAGGCGGGACTTTTCGTCGAGGGCGTGCCATGACGACCCCCTTCCGCCTCGCCATCGTGGCGGGCGAGGCTTCGGGCGATGCGCTGGCTCTGCGGTTCCTCGAGACCCTGCGTCGCCGTCTGGCGCCGCGGGAGGTGATCGTGACCGGCGTCGGCGGCGAAGCCCTCATCGCGGCCGGGCTGACGCCGCTCTTCCCGCAGGCCGACATCGCCGTGATGGGCTTCGGACCGGTCGTTGCGCGCCTGCCCCTGCTGCTGCGCCGCATGGAGGATGCCGCTCGCGGCATCACCCGCTTCGCACCGGATCTCCTGCTGACGATTGACGCCCCCGATTTCGGCCTGCGCGTGGCCAAGAAGGTGCGCGCCCGCGCGCCGGACATCGCCATCGCCCATTGGGTCTGCCCCAGCGTCTGGGCCTGGCGCTCCGGCCGGGCGCGGCGCATGAAGCCGCATGTCGACCGCATCCTGGCCCTGCTGCCCTTCGAGCCGGCGGCGCTGGAGCGGCTGCAGGGCCCGCCGACAATCTATGTCGGCCACCCGCTGATCGAGCGGCTGGACGAGCTGCGGCCTGATGCGGCAGAGAGCGCGAGGCGGGCTGACGCCGCATCGCCGGTCGTGCTGGTTTTGCCCGGCAGCCGCCGCTCCGAGGTCCGGCATCTGATGCCGGTCTTCGGCGAGGCGGTCGCCAGAGTCGCCGCCATGCGGCCGGGGGCGCGCTTCGTCCTGCCGGCTGTCTCGCATCTGCATGACGAGATCGCACAGGCGGCGTCGGGCTGGGCCCATCGGCCCGAGATCGTCACCGGCGAGGCGGCAAAGCTCACGGCGTTCCGCAGCGCGCGCGCGGCGCTGGCGGCTTCCGGCACCGTGACCCTGGAACTGGCACTGGCGCAGGTACCGACCGTGGCCGCCTATCGCGGCGCAGGTTGGGAGGCCGCGATCGCGCGGCGTCTGATCAAATTGCCCAGCGTGATCCTGCCCAATCTGATCCTCGGGCGCAGCGTCGTGCCCGAGTTCATCCAGGAGGATGCGACGGCGCAGACGCTGGCGGACCGGCTCGAAGCCGCCCTGGCGGAGGGTGAAGACCGGCACCGGCAACTCGCCGGCTTCGCCGAGGTCGAGGCGATCATGCGCTCGGCCGGGGAAAGTCCGGCTGCCAACGCGGTCGAGGCCGCGCTGGCGCTGGTGGCAAGCCGCGGGCCGGGCGGCCCGCGCGGCGGTTGAGCCTCACTCGAGCGCGGCGCCCGACGCCTTGGCGATCGGGAACCACTTGGCCACCTCGACCTTGACGTGCTCGCCCAGCGCCTCCGGCGTCGAGCCGACGATCTCGGCGCTGACATCGTTGAGCCGCTGCTTGACCGTGGCGTCCTTCAGCGCGTCATTGGCCGCCTTGTTGAGCTTCGCCACGATGTCGGCCGGCATCTTCGCCGGTCCGAACAACGCGTTCCAGGTATAGGTCTCGTAGCCGGCGAGACCGCCCTCGGCGATGGTCGGCAGATCCGGGAAGGAGGCGACGCGGTCCTTGGTGGTCACGCCGATCGCCCGCAGCTGGCCGTTGCGGATGAACTGGGCGGAGGAGGGCAGGTTGTCGAACATGATCGGAACCGCGCCCGCGACGACGTCGTTCAGGGCAGGGCCGGCACCGCGATAGGGGACGTGGTTCATCTGGACGCCGCCGATCGACTTGAACAGCTCGCCCGAGAGATGCAGCGGCGTGCCGACGCCGGAGGAGGCATAGGAGTACTTGCCCGGATCGGCCTTCAGCACCGCGATGACCTCCTGGACGGTCTTCGCCGGGAAGCTCGGATGCACAACCATGACGTTCGGCACCACAGCGAGCAGCGAGATCGGGGTGAAGTCCTTGACCGGGTCGAAGGTGACGGTCTTCAGGATCGCCGGGTTGAGCGCATGGGTCGAGATCGTCCCCATGAGAATGGTGTAGCCATCCGGCGTCGCGCGGGCGACCGCGGTCGAGCCGACATTGCCGCCGGCGCCGGCGCGATTCTCGATCACGACAGACTGGCCGAGCAGCTCGCCCATCTTCTGGCCGACGAGGCGCGCGACGATGTCGGTCGAGCCGCCGGCGGCGAAGGGAACGATCAGGTTGATCGGGCGAGCGGGGAAAGCGGCTTGGGCCTGCGCCTGGCCGCCGACGAAGGTCAGGGCCGAGGCGCCGGCGAGGAAGCCGCGCCGGGAGAGATCATGCGGATGGGACAAGAGACGGTTCTCCGAGGGTTTGGAGAACTTTAGCGCGAGGCTGCGCTTCGTCACCTGCAGCCGTGCGATCAATCATCTGAAACAATGAAGGGGCGCGACGGCAAGCCGTGGCGCCCCTTCGGAAATTGTCGTCGACGGGTTGCGGCTCAGCGTCGGCCGATCGGCGTGTATTCGCGCTGCGGCGAGCCGGTATAGAGCTGGCGCGGACGGCCGATGCGCTGGGACGGATCCTCGATCATCTCCTTCCACTGCGCGATCCAGCCGACCGTGCGGGCGAGGGCAAACAGCGCCGTGAACATCGAGGTCGGGAAGCCCATCGCCTTCAGCGTGATGCCCGAATAGAAGTCGATATTCGGGTAGAGCTTCTTCTCGATGAAGTAGCTGTCCGACAGCGCGATCCGCTCGAGCTCGATCGCGACGTCGAGCAGCGGATCGTCCTTGATGCCGAGCTCGTTGAGGACCTCATGCGTGGTCTTCTGCATGATCTTCGCGCGCGGGTCGTAGTTCTTGTAGACCCGGTGGCCGAAGCCCATCAGGCGGAAGGGGTCGTTCTTGTCCTTCGCCTTGGCAATGTATTTCGGGATGTTCTCGACCGAGCCGATCTCCTCCAGCATCTTCAGCGCCGCCTCATTGGCGCCGCCATGGGCGGGGCCCCAGAGGCATGCCGTGCCGGCCGCGATGCAGGCGAAGGGATTGGCGCCCGAAGAGCCGGCGAGCCGGACCGTCGAGGTCGAGGCGTTCTGCTCGTGGTCGGCGTGGAGGATGAAGATGCGGTCGAGCGCGCGCGACAGCACCGGATTGACCTTGTACTCCTCCGCGGGCACGGCAAAGCACATGCGCAGAAAGTTCGAGGTATAGTCGAGCGAGTTCAGCGGATACACGAAGGGCTGGCCGACGGTGTACTTGTAGGCCATGGCCGCCAGCGTCGGGATCTTCGCGATCATCCGCATCGAGGCGACCATGCGCTGATGCGGGTCCGAGATGTCGGTCGAGTCGTGATAGAAGGCCGACATCGCGCCGATCGAGCCGACCATGACCGCCATCGGATGCGCGTCGCGGCGGAAGCCCTGGAAGAAGCGGGCCATCTGCTCGTGCACCATGGTGTGGCGCGTCACGCGATAATCGAAATCAGCCTTCTGCGCGGCGGTCGGCAGTTCGCCTTCCAGCAGCAGATAGCAGGTCTCGAGGAAGTCGCCATGCTCGGCGAGCTGCTCGATCGGGTAGCCGCGATAGAGCAGAACGCCCTCGTCGCCATCGATATAGGTGATCTGCGACTCGCAGCTCGCCGTCGAGGTGAAGCCAGGGTCGTAGGTGAACATGCCCGTCTGGGCGTAGAGCTTGCCGATGTCGATGACGGACGGGCCGATCGAACCCGTCTTGATCGCCATATCGACGGTCTTGCCGTCGACCTGAAGCTGGCTGGTGGTTCCGCTCATCGATACCGATCCTTTCAGGCTCGCTGCTTTTCAGGCGGGGTCGCGCTCTGTCCGTTCACGGTCGTCCATGAAACCTGTCCGTCGTCAAAGCGGACCGACATGACGCTGTCGTGTCGGCGCGGGCGCGGGCAGGTGGGCAGAGCGGTTCATCCGACTGATTTTCAAGCAATATTTATGCCCGCTCCGGCTCTCGCCGCAGCGGCCGTGTCCGGCGTCACTAGACCATTTGCAGACCCGGTTCAACCGAGCCGAAAGACGGTCCGCACCGCGTCTTGCTCAGCTCTGATCGGCCAGGCGAGCAAGGGTTTCCTCGCGCCCCAGAACCGCCATCACATCGAACAGGCCAGGCGACATGGCGCGGCCCGTCAGTGCAGCGCGCAGGGGCTGCGCCGCCTGGCCGAGCTTGAGCCCATGCGCCTCGGCATAGCCGCGCACGGCGGCTTCCAGCGCCTCGAGCGACCAGTCGTTGATGGCGGCGAGCGCCTGGGCGAGCCCGGGCAGACGCTGGCGACCGGCCTCGTCCAGCAGGGCCGCTGCCTTGGCGTCGAGCTGAAGCGGCCGGGCCGCATAAAGATAGTAGGCGCTGTCGAGCAGCTCGACGAGCGTCTTGGCGCGCTCCTTCAGCCCCGGCATCGCGGCAAGGAAGCGCTGCTCCAGCTCGGGCGACAGGGTCGGGCCGAGGCCGCGCGCCGGCCCGATCTCAGGCAGGATCACCTTCAGCGCGTCGAGCAGGTCGTGATCGGAGGACTGGCGCATATAGAGCCCGTTCAGGCTCTCGAGCTTGGCGAAGTCGAAGCGCGCGGCCGAGCGGCCGATCGAGCCGAGGTCGAACAGCTCGATCATCTCCTGCGTCGAGAAGATCTCCTGGTCGCCATGGCTCCAGCCGAGGCGCAGCAGATAATTGCGCAGCGCCACCGGCAGGTACCCCATCTCGCGATAGGCATCGACACCGAGCGCGCCGTGGCGCTTCGAGAGCTTGGCGCCGTCCGGGCCATGGATCAGCGGGATATGCGACATGCTCGGGACCTTCCAGCCCAGCGCCTGGTAGATCTGGGTCTGGCGCGCGGCATTGGTCAGGTGGTCGTCGCCGCGGATGACATGGGTCACGCCCATGTCGTGGTCGTCGACCACCACGGCGAGCATATAGGTCGGGTTGCCGTCCGAGCGCAGCAGCACGAGGTCGTCGAGATTCTCGTTCTGCCAGACGACGCGGCCCTGGACCTCGTCCTCCACCACGGTCTCGCCGGTCTGCGGTGCGCGCAGCCGGATCACCGGCTTGACGCCTTCGGGAGCCGTCGCGGGATCGCGGTCGCGCCAGCGCCCGTCATAACGCATCGGCTTGCCGGCAGCCTTGGCCTGTTCGCGCATCTCGTCCAGTTCGGCCGGCGTGGCGTAGCAGCGATAGGCATGGCCACTGGCCAGCATCTGATGCGCCACCTCGCGGTGCCGCTCGGCGCGGGCGAACTGGTAGACGGTCTCGCCGTCCCAATCGAGGCCGAGCCATTTCAGCCCGTCGAGGATGGCGCCGATCGCAGCTTCGGTCGAGCGTTCGCGGTCGGTGTCCTCGATGCGCAGCAGCATCTTGCCGCCATGGCGGCGCGCATAGAGCCAGTTGAACAGCGCCGTACGCCCGCCGCCGATATGCAGGAAGCCGGTGGGCGAGGGCGCAAAGCGCGTGACGACGGCGTCGCTCATGGATGGCAGGGCTCCGGCGGGACCTTGGGAGAAGGACCCTGAAAGGGGCGGGAAAAGATCGAGCGGCACGCCCTGTCGCAGCGCGTACCGAAGCGGACATGACATCCGGCGCGGCCCCTGTAACATGCCTGAGCCGCCGCCGTTAAGGGCCAGTTCGAAGCCCGGCGCGCCGGCGCAGGACGGGGGCAGGCCATGACGGCGAAGCCGCCAGGGCAGGGGGAGCGGGTGCCGCGGCGCGGGGCGCTGGCGGCCGCCCTCGTATGGCACCGGCCGGACGGTCGCTTCGGCGGTATCAGGTTCGGACTGGCGCTGGGCGAATGGCGCGACGCAGTGCTCGCCGCCTTGTCGCGCGAGGCCGAGCGGCGCCGGCTCTTCCTCTGGCTGCCGGTCGCGATGGGCATCGGCATCCTGCTCTATTTCGCCGCCGATGCCGAACCGGCGCTCTGGGCGCCGCTGACGGGGCTCGCGCTTTCCGCGGCTGGCGCGATCCTGCTGCGGGGGCGCCCGCGGCCGGCCTGGGTGTGCCTCGCTGTCGCCGCCCTGTTTGCCGGCTTCGCTGCGGCGGCCTGGCGCACGGCGACGATCGCCGCCCCGATGCTGGAGCGGCCGCGCGTCGGCCAGGTCTCAGGCTTCGTGGAATCGGTGGAGGCGCGCGATGCCGGCGCTCGGCTCGTCATCCGCGTGACGGGGATCGCCGGGCTCGACCGGCCGTTCTGGCCGAAGCGTGTGCGCGTCAACATCCGCTCCGGGACCGTGGCGCCCGGAGACCATGTCGCGGCCGTGGCGCGGCTGCTGCCGCCGCCGGGGCCGGCCCGGCCGGGCGGCTATGATTTCGGGCGCGACGCCTTCTTCCGCGGCATCGGCGCCGTCGGCAGCATCTCGGGCAAGATCGCGCTCAGCCCGCCGCCGCATCCGCCCGACTGGGATCTGCGCCTGGCGGCGGCGATCGACGGCGCCCGCAACGCCCTGACCCAGCGCATTGCCTCGGTCGCCGGCGGGCAGGCAGGGGCGATGGCGGCGGCGCTGGTCACCGGCAAGCGCGGGCTGATCACCGAAACCACCAATGCCGATCTGCGGGCGGCCGGGATCTACCACATCGTCTCGATCTCGGGCCTGCACATGGTGCTGGCCGCCGGGACGATCTTCTGGCTGGTGCGGGCGCTGCTCGCCCTGTCACAGACGGTGGCGCTGCGCCTGCCGGTCAAGAAGCTCGCCGCGCTCGCGGCGATGGCGGGCTCGGTCGCCTATTGCGTCTTCTCGGGAGCGGAGGTCGCCACCGTACGCTCGCTGATCATGACGCTGGTGATGCTGGGCGCAATCCTCGTCGACCGCCCGGCGCTGAGCATGCGCAACCTCGCGCTGGCGGCGATGATCGTGCTGCTGCGCGAGCCCGAGGCGCTGCTGGGGCCGAGCTTCCAGATGTCCTTCGGTGCCGTGGCGGCGCTGATCGCCTTTGCCGAGCGCTGGGAGGAGCGCGGCCGGTTGCAGCCGCCGCCCGCACTGCCCTGGCCGCTGCGCCCGCTCTGGGTCGCCGCATCCGGCATCGTCGTCACGACCCTGCTGGCGACGGCGGCGACGGCGCCCTTCGGCGCCTATCATTTCCAGACCTTCAACCCTTTCGGCCTGCTCGGCAACGCGCTGGCTCTGCCCTTCGTCTCCCTCTTCGTCATGCCGGCCGCCGTCTTCGGGGTGCTCGCCTATCCCTTCGGGCTGGACGCGCCGGCCTGGTGGCTCATGGGCCTGGCCTCGGAGGTGGTGCTCAAACTGGCGCATTGGGTCGCGACCATCGATCACTCGACCCTGGTGCTCGCCGCCTTCGGCCCGGCCGCGCTCGGCTGCTTTTCGGCCGCGCTGCTCTGGGCGACGCTGTGGACGACGAAGCTGCGTCTGCTGGCGATCCTGCCGCTGGTCGGCGGCGTGGCCGTCGCGGCCAAACCGGAGAAGCCGGCGATCCTGATCGAGCGCGACGGCTCGGGCCTCGCGGTGCGCGGCAAGGACGGCCTGCTCGTGATCGCCGGCAAGCCGAGCCGCTTCGTCCTGCAGCAATGGCTGACGGCGGATGGCGACGGCCGCCAGCCCGACGACCCGTCGCTGCGCAAGGGCGCGGCCTGCGATCCGCGCGGCTGCGTGCTGATGACGAGAGAGGGCCACAGCATCGCCTATGCGCAGGACCGGCTCGCCATCATCGAGGATTGCCGCCGCGCCGATGTGGTGGTGACGCCGATTCCCTGGACGGCGGCCTGCCGCGCGCGGCTGATCGACCGGATGACGTTGCAGCGCGATGGCGCGACAGCCCTGGTTCGGACTCGCTCCGGCTGGCAAAACCACGCGGCGCAGGATGCGGGCGACCGGCCCTGGAGCCGCCGGCGTCCCCAGCCCGCGCCGACAACTGCGGGCCCGGCTGGGCCGCCACCGGCCGAGGAGGCGCCCGATACCGAGCGCCTGCCCTAGCGCCGGCCCGTCAGTAGCGCCGCATCAGATTGACAAGCCGACCCTGGATCTTGACCCGGTCCGGTCCCAGCACCCGCGTCTCGTAAGCCGGATTGGCTGCCTCCAGCGCGATCGAGGAGCCCCGCTTGCGCAGCCGCTTCAGCGTCGCCTCCTCGTCGTCGATCAGGGCGACGATGATGTCGCCGGTATTGGCGGTGTCCTGGCGCCGGATCACCACCGTGTCGCCGTCGAGAATGCCGGCCTCGACCATCGAGTCGCCGCGGACCTCCAGCGCGAAATGCTCACCGGAGCCGAGCATGTCGGCGGGGAGGGCGACGCTGTGGCTGCGGCTCTGGATCGCCGAGATCGGCGTGCCCGCCGCGATGCGGCCCATGACAGGGATCGCGATCGTGTTGCGGGCGTCTTCCGGCATCGCCTCCACCGGGCGCGCCCGGCCGGGCAGCCCGTCCTTGGCCGGCGGCGTCTCCTTGCCGAGCCCGCCCTGGACGATGGAGGGATTGAAGCGGCGCGCGCCGCCCTGGAGGCCACCACCCGCGCCATCCGGCAGCTTGATCACTTCGAGCGCCCGTGCCCGGTTCGGCAGGCGGCGGATGAAGCCGCGTTCCTCGAGGGCCATGATCAGGCGGTGGATGCCGGATTTCGACTTGAGGTCGAGCGCGTCCTTCATTTCGTCGAAGGAGGGAGGGACGCCGCTCTCGCGCAGGCGCTCATGGATGAAGCGAAGCAGTTCGAACTGTTTGCGTGTCAGCATGATCCCCGCCGGCGCTCTGAAATCTGCCGATCATCGCAGATTCGAAACAAATCACGAACACCATACCCGTTCGCGTTGTGTTCCGCAAGCCGATGCGCCAGCCCGCGACCTATCGCAGACGAATGAAGCGGCAGGGATCGCCCTTGCGGGCCGCCGGCGCGAAAACCGGGCGGATCGCCAGCGCCTGCGCCCTCGCGAGCAGGCCGAGCATCGAGGAATCCTGCCTCTCGAACGGCGTCGCCTCCCAGCCGGCCTCGGTCAGGACGAGGCTGGAGCGCAAATAATCCTCGCGCTCGTCATTGGCCGGCATGTCGCGCCCGAGCAAGCCGGGCTCGCTGCGGTCGCGCTCGGGCGAGGGCATGCCGAGCAGGGCCTCGATCACCGGCACCACGAAGAGATGCCCGCAGACGATCGAGGAGACGGGGTTGCCCGGCAGGCCGATCGCGACCATCGGGCCGAGCCGGCCGGTCATCATCGGCTTGCCCGGCCGCATCGCGATCTTCCAGAAGCCGAGATCCATGCCGGCGCGCTTCAGCGCCTCCTGGACGAGATCATGGGCACCGACGGAGGCGCCGCCCAGCGTCACCAGCACATCCGCGCCGGCGTCCCGCGCCTGCCCGATCCTGGCGGCGAGATCGGCATGGTCGTCGCGGGCGATGCCGAGATCGAGCACGCTCCCGCCCGCCTGCTCGACCAGCGCGGCCAGCGCAAACGAGTTGGAGGCGACGATCTGGTCGGGCCCGACCGGCTCGCCCGGCAGCACGAGCTCGTCGCCGGTGGCGAGGATCGCCACCAGCGGCTTGCGGCGCACCGCAAGCGCGGGGTGGCCAGCGGCGGCGGCGAGCCCGAGCGCGGCGCTGTCGAGCCGGGTGCCGGCCGCGAGCAGCTGGTCGCCCTCGCTGAAGTCGAGCCCGGCCTTGCGAATGAATTTGCCCTTGGGCGCGCCCTCGCGAACGGTGATCGCGGCCGAGCCGACACCGTCGGCGTTCTCCTGGATCAGGATGGTGTCGGCGCCCTCGGGGATCGGCGCACCCGTGAAGATCCGGACCGCCTCGCCGGCGGCCACGCTGCCGTCGAAGGAGCGCCCGGCCGCGGATTCGCCGAGAACGCGCAGTTCGGCGCCCGGCACGAGGTCGTCGCCCCGCACCGCATAGCCGTCCATGGCCGAATTGGCGAAGGGCGGCTGTGTCCTGAGCGCCGCGAGATCGGCCCCGAGCACGCGCCAGGCGCACTGCGCCAGCGGCAGGGTCTCGATGGGCGTGCGGCCGGGCACGCTGTCGAGCAGCGCGCGCAGCGCGACCGGGACCGGCGTCAGCGCCATCAGACCGGTCCCCCTGGGGAGGCGTCGGCCTGGAACACACCTGACTTGCCGCCGGATTTGTGGGTCAGCCGGATGCCCTCGATCCGCATGCCGCGGTCGGCCGCCTTGACCATGTCGTAGACGGTCAGGCAGGCGATGCTGACGGCGGTGAGTGCCTCCATCTCGACGCCGGTCTGGCCCTTCACCTTGACCTCGGCCCGCACGCGGATGCCGGGCAGGGCCTCGTCGATCTCGAGATCGACCGCGATCTTGGTGATCAGCAGCGGGTGGCAGAGCGGGATCAGCTCATGGCTGCGCTTGGCGGCCATGATGCCGGCGAGCCTCGCCGTGCCGAGCACATCGCCCTTCTTGGCGTCGCCCGCGCGCACGATCGCCAGCGTCTGCGGCTGCATCACCACGCAGCCCTCGGCGATGGCCGTGCGCGAGGTCTCGGCCTTGTCGCCGACATCGACCATATGCGCCTGGCCCTGCGCGTCGAGATGGCTGAGTGCGCTCACGCGGCGCTCTCCTGCGTCTTGGCTTGTGATGTCTGGCCCGTGAGCAGTTCGCGCGTCGCGGCCGTCACATCGGCCTGTCGCATCAGGCTTTCGCCGACGAGGAAGGTCCTGACCCCGGCCCCGTTCAGCCGGCCGACATCGCCATGGCTGAAGATGCCGCTCTCGCTGATGACGATCCGGTCGGCCGGCACGCGCGGCGCCAGCCGCTCGGTCACCGCGAGATCGACGGTGAAATCGCGCAGATCGCGGTTGTTGATGCCGAGCAGGCGGCTCTTCAGCGCCAGCGCGCGGTCGAGTTCGGCGTCGTCATGGACTTCGACCAGCACATCCATGCCGAGATCGAAGGCGGTGGTCTCCAGCGCGCGCGCCGTGGCGTCGTCGACGCCCGCCATGATGATCAGGATGCAGTCCGCCCCCCAGGCCCGCGCCTCGTAGACCTGATAGGGATCGTAGAGGAAATCCTTGCGCAGCACCGGCAGCACGGAGGCCGCGCGCGCCTGCAGCAGGAATTCCGGCCGGCCCTGGAAGGAGGGGCCATCGGTCAGGACGGAGAGGCAGGCGGCCCCGCCGGCGGCGTAGGCGCGCGCCAGCACGGGCGGGTCGAAATCGGCGCGGATCAGCCCCTTGGAGGGCGAGGCCTTCTTGATCTCGGCGATCAGCGCCGGCTGGCCGGCGGTGTGCTTTGCGGCCAGCGCATCGGCGAAGCCGCGCGTCGGCCCGGCGTCACGCGCCAGCACCTCGATCCGGTCCTGCGGGATCGCCAGTTTGGCGGCCGCGATCTCCTGGCGCTTATAGGCCTCGATCTTCGCGAGAATGTCGCTCATCAGGGCCTCACGCGTTCGAGCTGGCGACGAGGGCGGCCAAGGTCGCCTTGGCCTTGCCGCTGTCGAGCGCCGCATTCGCCTGCGCGAAGCCGTCGCGCAGATCGCCCGCCCGGCCGGCGACCAGCAGTGCCGCGGCGGCGTTGAAGGCGGCGATGTCGCGGAAGGCGGTCTTCTGCCCGTCGAGCACCGCACGCAGCGCCTCGGCATTCTGCGCCGGCTCGCCACCGCGCAGATCCTCCGGCCTGGCGCGGGCCAGCCCGACATCCTCGGGCGAGATCTGGAAGCTTTCGATCCGGCCATTGTCCAGCGAGACCACGCGGGTCGGACCCGTCGTGGTGATCTCGTCGAGCCCGTCGGACCCATGAACGGCCCAGACCCGCGTCGAGCCGAGGCTCGCCAACACCTTCACCATCGGCTCCAGCCAGGTTTCCGAGAAGGCGCCGATCAACTGCTTCTTGACGCCGGCCGGGTTCGAGAGCGGGCCGAGCAGGTTGAAGATCGTGCGCGTGCCGAGTTCGACCCGCACCGGCGCGACATGGCGCATCGAGGCGTGATGCGTCGGCGCGAACATGAAGCCGACACCGGCCTGGGCGATGCAGCGCGCCGTCGCCGCCGGATCGAGCCCGACCTTGACGCCGAGCGCCATCAGCACGTCGGCGGTGCCGGTCTTCGAGGAGGCGGCGCGATTGCCATGCTTGGCGACCGGCACGCCGCAGGCGGCGGTGATGATCGAGGCCAGCGTCGAGACGTTGTAGGAGCCCGAGGAATCCCCGCCCGTGCCGACGATGTCGATGGCGTCGGCGGGCGCCTCGACCGTCAGCATCTTGCCGCGCATCGCGCCGACCGCGCCGGTGATCTCCTCGGTGGTTTCGCCGCGCACCCGCAGCGCCATCAGGAAGGCGGCCGCCTGCGCATTGGTGACGCCGCCGGAGAGGATGGTGTCGAAGGCGTCGCGCGCCTCGTCCCGCGACAGCGAGGCGCCGGTCGCGACCTTGGCGATGAAGGGCTTGAAATCGTCCATGATGACTCTGCGGAAAACGGGCGATCGGGAAAGGCGGCTTGTGCGGGCCGGCGTTCAGTCGGCTTCGACGAGCGCGGCGGGGGCATGGTCGCGCTGCCATCGCTCCGCGAGGTCGAGGAAATTGCGCAGTATCGTGGCGCCGTGCTCGGAGGCGATGCTCTCGGGGTGGAACTGCACGCCATGGACCGGCAGGCTGCGATGCGACAGCGCCATGATCAGCCCGTCCTCCGTCTCCGCCTCGATCGTCAGATCGGCCGGGCAGGTCTCGCGGGCGACGACCAGCGAATGGTAGCGCGTCGCCTGCAGCGGGCCGTTGATGCCGCGGAACAGACCCCGCGCCCTATGTTGGACGGCCGAGACCTTGCCGTGCATCGGCAATGGTGCGCGCACCACGTCGCCGCCGAAGACCTGGCCGATCGTCTGCAGCCCGAGGCAGACGCCGAAGATCGGCTTGCGTTGCGCCCCCTCGCGGACGAGATCGAGGCAGATGCCGGCCTCGTTGGGCGTACAGGGGCCGGGCGACAGCACGATCGCGTCATGGTCGCCCGCGAGCGCCGCATCGACGGTGAGCGCATCGTTGCGACGCACCTCGACCTCGGCCCCGAGCCCGCCGATCAGGTGGACCAGATTCCAGGTGAAGCTGTCGTAATTGTCGATCAGCAGGATGCGCATCGGCTCGAGCCACGGATTTCGGGCTCCGGTCATGCACGGTCGGGGGCGGGCTGGTCAAGGTTGCGCGCCTCAGACGCGCGCGCCCCGCGGCATCCCGGCGGTGCGGACCGAGCCCTGGCCCGGCGCCGTCTCGATGCCGATCGTCGGCAGAGCGAGCGTCCGCTGCCCGCGGAAATCGACATGGCAGACGATCAGCCCGCGCTCCTCGATATAGGCGATCAGCCGGCGCGCGCGGCTCGGCGAATGGCTGCCGTAGACCTGCGCCAGCTCGGCGTCGCTGGGGCAGGGCGCTCCCTCCATCGCGGCCCGTGCGATGAACAGGAAGAGCCCGTGCAGATCGTCGGGCAGGGAGAGCGAGGCCTCGACCGCCGCCTGCCAGGTCTCCGAGCCGGTGATCTCGTCGCTCGCGCCGGCCTTGGCGACGGCGAGCCGGCGGCGAAACTCGTCGAGGCTGAGCTGTGTCCGGCCGAGCCGGCGCATCCGGCAGCGCACGGTGAAATCCTGGTAGAGCACCGCGACCTGGCGCGAGCGGGCCTCTGGATCGGCCATCAGCTCGCGCAGGATCTCGGCCATGATCGCCTCGCGCTCGGCCGGTTCGATCTCGATCTCCGGCTCGGGCTCGGGGGAAGGCGCCGGGCGGTAGCTCTCGATCTGGCGCAGCGTGTCGTGGACCGCCGGGCGCGGACGGGGAGCCGGGCGCGGCAGGCGGCTCACCGGCGCGGGCTCGTCGGCCCCGGCAGTAAAGATCAGCTTGCCGGCCTCCTCGGGCGCCTGCTCGGGCAGCGGCATCAGCCCCGGCGCGCCGCCGCGGTCGACCGAGGTGACGGAGCCGATCCGCAGCGGCAGCGGCCGCTTCGAAAGGGCGGGACCGAGCGCGACGAACTGCCCGCGCTCGAGGTCGCGGAACATCTCGGCCTGGCGCCGGTCCATGCCGAGCAGATCGGCGGCTCGCGCCATGTCGATGTCGAGGAAGGTGCGGCCCATCAGGAAGTTCGACGCTTCCGCCGCGACGTTCTTGGCGAGTTTGGCGAGGCGCTGCGTCGCGATGACGCCGGCGAGCCCGCGCTTGCGACCGCGGCACATCAGATTGGTCATGGCACCGAGCGAGAGCCGTCGCGCCTCGTCGGAGGCCTCGCCCGCCATCACCGGCGCGAAGAGCTGCGCCTCGTCGACGACGATCAGCATCGGGAACCAGAGCGAGCGGTCGACGTCGAAGAGCCCGCCGAGGAAGGCGGCCGTGGCGCGCAGCTGCTCGTCGGCCTCGAGGTTCTCCAGATTGAGCACGACCGAGACGCGGTGCTGGCGCACCCGCAGCGCCACGCGCTGAAGCTCGGCCTCGCCGCACTCGGCATCGACGACGACATGGCCGAACTGCTCCGCCAGTGAGACGAAGTCGCCCTCCGGGTCGATCACCGCCTGCTGCACCAGCGGCGCGCTCTGTTCGAGCAGGCGCCGCAGCAGATGCGATTTGCCCGAGCCGGAATTGCCCTGGACGAGAAGCCGCGTCGCCAGCAGCTCGGCGAGGTCCAGCAGGGCGGGTTGGCCGCCCTGGGTCAGCCCCATGTCGATCGCCGTGGTCACGCCGTCAAACCGCTCCTCTTGGCGCAGGCCGCCCGCCCGGTCGGATCGGGAGGCTCGCGACCGGCGCTTCTAGCATGGGGAATCGCCGCCGCGCCCCGCCCGGGCCCGGCGTCCACAGCAAAGCGGGGCGGCGTTTCAGCGCGGGCAGCGTCGCGCGCGTTCCTCGCGCTGGATGTCGGCGATGGTGCGGCGCTGCGCGGCCGAGAGCGGCACCTCGTCGGCGTTGTCGTACTGGCAGCCGGCATTGCCGAAGGCCTCGATGCCGCGGCGCGTGCGGAAGCAGTAGCCCTGCGCCTTGTAGATCTCGTTGCGCGCGTACCAGAGATCGTCGCAGCTCTCGGCCCGCACCGGCGCGGGCAACGCTACGATCGCAAGCAGGAGGCCTGATCCGGCGAGGAGGGTGGCAAGGGGGCGCCGCATCGCGAGTCTCCTGGGTCGGCGGGGGGCTGCAATCTGCGCGAGGCCACGGCCCGCGGCAAGCGCCGGCCTGCGGCCAGCCTCGCGTCGGCGGCACGGGACCCATCTCCCGTGATGGCTGGACGCCGCCGCAAGAGCGGCCGATCATCGCGGCCGGCTCCGCTCACCCCCGCTCATGGATTCTCACGCATGACCCGCCGCGCCCGCATCCTCGTGATCAACCCCAACTCCAACGAGGCCGTGACGGAGGGGCTGCGCCAGGCCGTGCTGCCGCTGAGCTATGCCGAGGGTCCCGAGATCATCTGCGAGACGTTGGCCGAAGGTCCCTTCGGTATCGAGACGCAGGAGCATGTCGACGGGGTCGCGATCCCGCTGCGCCGCAAGGTCGAGGCCGCCAATGGCGTCGATGCCTTCGTGATCGCCTGTTATTCCGATCCGGGCCTGCATGTCGCCCGCGAGGGCACGGCGAGCCCGGTCTTCGGCATCGCGGAGAGCGGCGTGCTCACCGCGCTCGCCCGGGCCGACCGGTTCGGTGTGATCGCGATCAAGTCGCGCTCGATCCCGCGCCACATCCGCTATCTTCGCCAGATGGGGCTGATGGACCGCCTCGCGGGCGAGCGCCCGTTGGAGATGTCGGTCGCCGACACCGCCTCGGGCGACCGCACGCTGGAGCGCATGATCGCGATCGGCCGCGAGCTGAAGGAGATCGACGGCGCCGGCGCCATCGTCATGGGCTGCGCCGGCATGGCGCGTCACCGCCGCCCGCTCGAAGAGGAACTCGGCATCCCCGTGATCGACCCGACCCAGGCGGCGGTGACGATGGCGCTCGGGACGCTGGCCGTGCGGTAATCGCCGGGCGATAGCCCGCGACATGGCGGCGTCGCGCTGGAGGGGTGACGCATCGGCCCGCCCAGCTGCTATGAGCGCGTCATGCTGAGAGAATTCTTCGCCTATTACCGGCCTCACCGGGCGCTGTTCCTGGTCGATTTCGGCTGCGCCGTGCTGTCGGGCCTGCTCGAACTCGGCTTCCCGATGGCGGTGAAGGCCTTCGTCGATCTGCTGCTGCCGCGCGGCGACTGGCCGCTGATCCTGCTCGCCGGGCTCGCCTTGCTGGTCGTCTATGCGATCAATTCCGGACTGATGGCGATCGTCACCTATTGGGGCCACAGGCTTGGCATCAATATCGAGACCGAGATGCGTCGGCGCGCCTTCGACCATCTCCAGAAGCTCTCCTTCCGCTTCTATGACGAGCAGAAGACCGGCCACCTCGTCGCCCGCGTCACCAAGGACCTGGAAGAGATCGGCGAGGTCGCCCATCACGGGCCCGAAGACCTCTTCATCGCGATCATGACCTTCATCGGCGCCTTCCTGCTGATGCTCTATGTGCATCCGCAACTCGCCTTGATCACGGCGCTGATCGTCCCGCTCGCCGGCTTCGTCGTGGCGCGCTACGGCGCGCTGATGGCGCAGAACTGGCGCCGACAGTTCGGCCGCGTCGGCGCCTTCAATGCACGGCTGGAAGAGAACATCGGCGGCATGCGCGTCGTCCAGGCCTTCGCCAACGAGGCCCATGAGCGCGCGCTCTTCGCCGGCGACAACCAGCGCTATCGCACCACCAAACTCGAAGCCTACCGCATCATGGCCGCCAGCCAGGCCATCAACTATCTCGGCATGCGCATGGTCCAGCTCGCGGTGATGCTGGCCGGCACCTATTACGTCGTGCAGGGCAGCCTCAGCGTCGGCGGCTTCGTCGGCTTCCTGCTGCTGGTCGGCGTGTTCTATCGCCCGCTCGACAAGATCGCCAACGTCATCGAGACCTATCCGAAGGGGATCGCCGGCTTCCAGCGCTACCAGGAGCTGCTCGCGACCGAGCCCGACATCGCCGATGTGCCCGACGCGATCGAGGCCCCGCCGCTGAAGGGCGACATCCGCTTCGAGGGCGTCGGCTTCGGCTATGCGAAGGAGCGGCCGGTTCTCTCGGGAATCGACCTCTCGGTCGCGGCCGGCGAGACGGTCGCCTTCGTCGGCCCCTCCGGCGCCGGCAAGACCACGCTGCTCTCCCTGCTGCCGCGCTTCTACGAGGTCGATGCCGGTCGCATCACCGTCGACGGACACGACATCCGCGCGCTGACGCTCGCCTCGCTGCGCCGCCAGATCGGCATCGTGCAGCAGGACGTCTTCCTCTTCGCCGGCACCATCCGCGAGAACATCGCCTATGGCCGCCTCGATGCCAGCGAGGCGGAGATCACCGAGGCCGCCCGCCGCGCCCGGCTCGAGACGATGATCGCCGACCTGCCGGCCGGGCTCGACACGGTGATCGGCGAGCGCGGCGTCAAGCTCTCCGGCGGCCAGAAGCAGCGCCTCGCCATCGCCCGCATCTTCCTGAAGAACCCGCCGATCCTGATCCTCGACGAGGCGACCTCGGCGCTCGACACCGAGACGGAAGCGGCGATCCAGCAATCGCTGACCGAACTCGCCGAGGGGCGCACCACGCTGGTCATCGCCCATCGCCTCGCCACCATCCGCCATGCCGACCGCATCGTCGTGGTGACTCAGGCCGGCATCGCCGAGCAGGGCCGCCATGAAGAGCTGCTGCGCGCCGACGGCCCCTACCGGGCGCTCCACGAGGCGCAGGTCGCGCCGCTGCGGCAGGCGATGGGAACGGCGGCCGAGTAGGCGGTAGCCTGTCGGGATGGCCGGCTCGGCGAATGTGACCGGAACCTGTCTGGCAGGGTGGGGTTGAGCCAGGACGGAAGGGCCACAGCTGGCCATCCGGGCTCGGGAGACCATCGACATGCTGCGTGCCGGAACTGCCGCCCTGGCGATGTTTGCCATTCTCTCCGGCCCGACCCTAGCGCTGGGGCAGGGCGTCGGCACGCCCGGCACCGGGCCGCTCGTGCCGGGCGGTCCGCGCCAGGGGCTGGGCCCGCCCTCGCTCACCGACTCGGTGCCGGATCTGCGCCTGCGCTCGGATGGCGGCGGGATCCCCGGCGCCGGCCCGCCGATCGATTATGGCAGGCCATCATCCTCGGGCGTAAGCGGCTATGGTCTCGGAAGCCGCGCGCGCGTCCAGACCGTCGGACGGTTCTGCGCGACGCCGCGCACGACCTGCCGGCTCGGGCGCACGGCCCTGCTCGGCCAGGCCTGTTCCTGCCGGGGTCGGGGTCGGGGCGTCGTCGTTCGCTAGCCCCAGGCGCCACCTCTCAGCCCGCCACGGCTCGCAACGCGGCGCGCGGCTGGCTCGGCGCGTGCAGCTGCGCCGCCGGCCGCGAGAAGCTCTGCCGGCCGTTCTTGAACCCCATGATCGGCTCGGCCAGGCCCGCCAGCGCCTCGGCCTGCGTGGGAGCGTCGAGCACGACGAGATCGGCCGGATTGCCGATGGCGATGCCGTAATCCCTGAGGTTCATCAGCCGCGCCGGCAGCGCCGTCACGAGCTCGATGCAGGCATCGAAGCCCTCCGGGCCGACCTGCGCGACATTGGCGTAGAAATTCGCCATCCGCAGCAGCGAGGCATCGCCGAAGGGCGTGAACGGGTTGAGGACGTTGTTGGTCGCCACCGAGCAGGTCACGCCCTGCGCCAGCAGCCGGTGCGCCGGCGTCAGCCCGCGCGGCACGTCATGGGTCGCCTCCCGGCCGAGCAGGTAGACGTCGGTCGCAGGCAGAACCGTCACCGCGACGCCCGCTTGCGCCAGCCGCCCGGCGGCTCGCGCGAAGGCCTCGGGCGGCAGGCAGGACAGCTTCGTGACATGGCCGATCGCGACGCGCCCGCCATAGCCATGGACGGTCGTCTGGCGGCAGACCTCGTCGAGATGCATCCAGCTGGCATCGAGATCGAAGTCGAGATGAAAATCGAGATCGACATCGAAGCGCGTCGCCAGCGCGAACAACCGGGCGATCTGCTGGGGCGGGTCGGTATCGGTATAGGGGCAGCCGCCGAGCGCATCCGCCCCGTCCTGGAGGGCCCGGACCAGCAGCTCCTCGGTGCCGGGGTCGTTGGTCAGCCCCTCCTGCGGAAAGACGCAGAGCGAGAGGTCGATCGCCCAGGCATAGTCGCGCTTCAGCGCCTTCAGCGCCTCGAAGCTGCGCAGG
This sequence comes from Allobosea massiliensis, assembly GCF_042655245.1. Taxonomy (NCBI): domain Bacteria; kingdom Pseudomonadati; phylum Pseudomonadota; class Alphaproteobacteria; order Hyphomicrobiales; family Alloboseaceae; genus Allobosea; species Allobosea massiliensis. The sequence goes on from NZ_JBHSLU010000008.1 coordinate 143,617, forward strand.
CCCACGCGCGGGTCGACCTCGACATGGCTGCGCATGCGCGTCGTGCCCTTGGCGATCGCGCGCTCCAGAACCTGCGCGCCGCGCTCGTAGACATCCGCGACGGTGAAATCCCGCTTCATCGCGGAGACGGCGGCGATCGCCGCCTTGAGTCCGCCCTGCAGATGGCCGCAGCGCCCGAGCAGGCAGGCCTTGTCGAGATGGACATGGCTGTCGACGAAACCCGGCAGCACCGCGCGCCCGCCCAGGACCACCTCGGGGGCATCCGCCACGATGACCGGCGCGATGGCGGCGAAGCGCCCCCGCCGGACGCCGATGTCCACGGGCCGCGCCGCGCCGGGAAGGGCCGCCTGCCGGAAGATGAGGTCGAAGGCGCTGTCGTCGGGCATCGGCACAGTGCTGTCGGCAGAGGAACAATCGGCGATCAAACTGTATGCACTTTACATGCCGGCTGCCACCTGTGAAGGCGGCAGCGCACACAGGAGAGGGCGGAGATCGTCAGCCGGCGGCCTTGGTCCGCGCCGGGCGTGCCGGCTCGGCATAGGGGGCCAGAATATCCATGATGTCGCGCCCGCGCGGCCGCGTCTGGGCGACTAGGGCGCGGCTCGCCACCGAATCGAGATGGTGGTGCATCAGCGCCATCACCGCCTCCGCATCGCCCTTGGCGAGCGCGTCGATCAGCAGCCGGTGCTCGTTGATGGCGCATTCGGAGGAATGGGGGCGGCTGAACAGGGACAGCGTCAGGCAGCAGCGATAGGCGATCTCGCTGACATAGCGGATCAGGATCGGGCTCTCCGTCATGCTGGCGAGCAGGATGTGGAATTCGGTCGCGAGCCGGATCGAGATCGCGTCGGGGCCGTTGCGGGCCTCGTCTTCGGCATCGACATGGGCGTGGAGCTCGGCGATCTGCGCCTTGGTCAGCCGCCCCGCCAGCTGCCGCACCACCAATCGCTCGAGTTCGATGCGGATGTCGAAGGCGTCGCGTGCCTCCTGCCAGCTCGGGGTCGCCACCACGGCGATGCGATTGCGCCGCAACTCGACCAGCCCCTCGGCCGCGAGCTGGCCGAGCGCATGGCGCGCGATCGTGCGGCTGACACCGAAGCGCTCGCCCAGTGCATCCTCCGGCAGCTTGGCGCCGGGCTCCAGCGCCTGCTCAATGATCGCGCGGCGCAGCGCACGGCAGATCGTCCCGACCCGATCGGTCGCAGGGCGGCTGCGGTTGTCCTCGCGCGTCATCACCGAAATCCGAATGCGTGAGGTCTCGTCTTAGCCCCGAGGCCGGCATCGCCGCAATCCACGGCTGCACGCCCGTCCGGCGGCGCGGGAAGGAGGTAGGGGGCGAGAAGCGTTCTGCAGCATGGCATCGCTATTGCATGCACTTTGCGGATCATAGGCATGCACTCCTTCCGCGACGGGAAGAGTGATGGCCGTCGCGAGGCGTCGGCTTGGGTCCATCGGCGGGTGTGGCCGGTGCCGTACGGCTTGATGATGTGGACGCCCCCGCCCCACCGGCGGCGCTATGGTGCAGATCCGGGTGCCGAAGCAGCGAGAGGAGCGTTCGCATGACGATCAAGACGATT